>JBARAD010000248.1:0-13220 GCA_049791675.1 Chryseosolibacter sp. | reverse complement strand
TCCACGTCATGAGCAACGGGTTGTCCTACGCGAAGGATGCCAAGGGGAAATGGGAGATCGTTTGACAGCTTATTGGTTGTTGTTTTTTTTGTTCCAATGCTGGTACAGGGCATAGTTAAGTTCTGGCACTAACCCTTTACCCCGCCCAGCCCTCGATACCCAGACCAAACAAAGCAAAATCATACTTGACCGGATCGTCCGGATCCAGCTTTCGCAGATTGCCGGTAAGTTCAAGGGCTGTGAGCCAGTCGGTTTGTTTCCTTTTGATGAGCTTCAGCTTCCGCGCCACACGGTCGACGTGAACATCGCACGGACAGACCAGCTGAGAAGGTGAGATATTACGCCACAATCCGAAGTCGACCCCGTTGGAATCCTTTCTAACCATCCACCGCAAATACATATTGATCCGCTTGCAGGTCGATTTTCGCTCCGGGGTCGGAAGGTGTTTGCGCGTGCGGTGCGGATGATTTCCGGGACTGAAAAACCGGTGATGAAAGTGGATGATGCCGCGTTCAATGGTCACATCATTGGCCGGCACGATAAACAATTCCTCCAGGGACTGATGTTCGCTATAAATGGATTTCAGGGATTCAATGAAATAAAGGGCATCCGTGCCGTTAAACGTGCGATGCCTGAAGGATTCGAAGCGTTTCAGATCGTGCTCGCGGTGGTGCAGGATAAATTCATGCGGATCATTGTCCATCCACTCCATCAGTTCCCTGCACTTGCGGATAATGGTAACCCTCTGGCCCCACGCAAGCACGGCGGCCATCAGACCCGCGATCTCAATATCCTGTTTCCTGGTAAACTGATGGGGAATCGTAACCGGATCAAGCGTGATAAAAGCAGGCTGATTGAATTGTTGCGCCTTCTCATCCAGAAAAGCTTTTAGGTCCGCAATCTTTCTTACCGGTCGGCGCATGCTCAAATCACAGTAAAATTTCTTATTTTGTTTAGCTTCATCTTATGAAAAAATTCATAAAGGCTTTTCTTTTTCTCCTGGGCGTTATCACGATCCTCTTGCTGATATATGTGCTGATCAGTTTCCCGCCCATTATGCGGGGAATGGCAGCGAAAACAATGTGCTCCTGCGTTTATGTGATGGGCCGCTCGCCGGAAAGCGTCATTCAAAAGGAACTGCAGGTTTTTCCCGGCCTGGCGGATGTCAACCTCAAATTCAATGACGAAGATTCAACAGTAACAGCGAAGATGCTGTTTCAAACCAGTACGGCCATTTACCGGAAAGGTCTTGGCTGCACGCTTCTTGCAGAGGCAGATGAGAAAGCGGTCAGGCAACAGCGATTCAATACGATCCCTGATCGTCGAACGGAACAGGATACGATTCCATGGCCCGCCGGCAACCTCCATGCATATACGACCGCGATGAACATAGACAGAGCGGAAATCGACAACATCGTGCACGAGACATTTGTGGAACACGATGCGGAAAAGCGCAAGAACACACATGCGGTAGTGGTGGTCTACAGGGGAAAAATAGTCAGCGAAGAATATGCTGACGGCTTCGATCCAGAATCCGTTCTCATGGGCTGGTCCATGACCAAAAGTATCACCAATGCCCTGATCGGAATTCTTGTGAAGGAAGGCAGGTTATCCCTGCATGCGCCAGCACCCATTGCCGAATGGCAGGAGGATGCGCGCAGACAGATCACCCTGAATCACCTGCTCCAGGCCAGCAGTGGCCTGGAGTGGTCGGAGAGTTACTTTCTGCCTGGGGCCGATTTTCACAACATGTTTATTCTCAGCGATGATAAGGCCGGATATGCGATGCGCCGCGGACTCCGGCACGGGCCCGGAGAATTTTTTGAATATTCCAGTGGCACCACCAACATACTCTCGAAGATCATCCGCGAGACCGTTGGCGACGAAACGTACCACAGGTTTCCCTATGAGAAGTTGTTTCTAAAGATCGGGATGAACCGGGCCCTGATCGAGCCCGATGCATCCGGAACATTTGTAGCTTCTTCCTACGGTTATGCTTCTGCGCGCGACTGGGCGCGACTTGGGTTGTTATATCTCAATGATGGCGTCTGGAATGGTGAAAGGATCCTCCCTGAAGGGTGGGTTCAATATTCAACAACTCCCGCTCCTGCCGCAAAGCTCAGAGAATACGGCGCGCAGATGTGGTTGAACCTTGGCGAAGAAGCGCATCCCGGGAATGTAAAATATCCCGGCCTTCCAGGTGAAGCGGTTTTGTTCGAGGGGTTTGAAAGAAATTTTGTGGTACTGGTTCCCACCAAACAGCTTATCGTGGTGAGGTTGGGCGTGACACACGGGGGAAATTTCAACATCGCCGATCTCGTCACACGGATCATGGACGGATTGCCGGATGCAGATGAGAATCTCGCGGGAAAATAACCTGTCAGTAAGGTGAGCGGTCGTGGCTGTGAGTACCCTGATGGGCCTTGCTCCTGACGCTGCGGGGTTGGTTTCGTCGTCCACGGACCAAAGCTGTGGACTGTGGACCGTGAGCTGAAATGCAACCCATCCGACACGGGCCGCCCGCCACTGATGACGTCAACGTCCGAAATCATCCTGCACCCGCACAATATCGTCTTCATCCGAAGGATGGGATGGATCGGTGTGCTGCCATATCTCGGCGATCATTCCCCAGCCGTCAAGGCCGACAAGTCGATGGCGCAGTCCCTTGTGCAACCGGATCACTTCGCCGATCTGGAGTTTCTTCAACGGTCCCTGCTGATCGTTCTCGCTGGTTACAACCCCTGCCGTACCTGCGGCCAATTTCCAGATCTCGGCACGACGGTGATGGTATTGCCACGATAACCTTTTGTGCTCCTCCACCATCAATATCTTCGGACTCAGTTTTCCGTCTTTCACTTTAAGGGATGATATCTCAATACCAGGAAAGAAAGCCGCGCCGAATTTCTCAGCCTGCTTCTCATCCAGCACAAAAAATCCTCCCCAGGGGCGGCTAAAATCCTTCGCAATAATGGTAAAGCCCACCTTCGACAAATATTCCTCCACTTCGTTCAATACTGTGTTCTTATCGCCTTTCAATGAAGGACGTGTTGAATTCTGCATAAAAAATTATAGTTTAAATCTGAAATTTCTATCAGTGTGTGGTAACGGGAAAGGAAATAAGACAATGCACAATGCGCTTTGTCTACTCATCTACACCATATCGTACATCACAGACTTTCCTGACACGATCGAGGGTTTCCATCAGCATAAGGGTATCGGCATGGGTCATCACAGGACTTTCCGTCAAACCTTTGCGAAGGCATTCATTTACATGGCGTGTTTCGTACTGGTATCCGAAACCCTCCTCACGGCGGACTTCAAAGAACTGCCCCTCTTCCCTGCCCATCACCAATTCGATGGTACCCGTTGCGTTGTGAAAGCGGTTTCGCATCACAATCCTCCCTTCAGTTCCCGCGATCATTGCCTCCACCGGTGTTTCTACCGCAAAGGTAGAGGATAGCACCGCAAGGGCCCCACCCGCGAACTTCATCGTCATGACGCATTGTTCATCCATCCCACTCTCATAAGGAGTGATAAAAGCGTGTACCTGCGTAGGCTTCCCCAGGATAGATTGCGCAAGGAACACAGGATAGATCCCGATATCGAGCAACGACCCGCCCCCCAGCAGGGGATCAAATAACCGCTGGGCTTTCGGTTCAGGAGCTTTGAAACCAAAGTCTGACTGAATCATCTTGACCTCGCCGATCTTCCCCGAACGAATGATCTCCATTACCTTTTCGTATTGCGGAAGGAATTTCGTCCAGAAAGCTTCCATGAGGAATATTTTTTCCTTCCGGGCAAAGTCAACCATTTCACGCGCCTGTGCCAGATTCAGGGCAAAGGCTTTTTCACATAAAACTGCCTTCCTGTTTCGCAGGCATAACATCACATGATCATAATGCATGCCATGGGGCGTCGCAACATAGATCGCATCTACGTCTGCGCACTCCACAAGCGCCTCATAAGTATTAAAAGCCTGTGCCGGCCGGTACTGCTTTAAAAAAGTTGCCCGTTTTTCAGCGTTGCGTGAAGCGATGGCAGCCAGTTCAGCATCCTCCACAAGTTTTAGATCATTGGCAAATTTGTTGGCAATTTTTCCACAACCTAAGATACCCCACCTGATTTTTTTTGACATTGAAGAGCGTTTATATTGGCCTTATTCCGGGTTCCTGCTTCATTAAATAAATGTTCCGGAAATCTGCGGGTCAGAACGGAAAGTTAATGCAAGGGTTTATTTTTACAAACCATGGGTTCAAAACCGTTTCAATTTAAATATTTCAGCGTCACCCAGGAGCACTGTACCCATAAAGTCGGCACGGATGGCGTTTTACTGGGCGCCTGGGTAAATATAACGGGAAGGGAAAATTGTATACTGGATATCGGCACAGGTTCAGGCTTAATCGCCCTGATGCTCGCCCAACGGACAAACGGAAAAACACAGATCGATGCGGTGGATATCGACGCCGGGAACGTTCGTCACGCAGCGGAGAATATCCGCCAATCACCGTGGCCCGAAAAAATCAGGGTCCACCACACGCCCATCCAAAACTTCTTTCCCGCCAGGAAATACGATCTCATTATCAGCAACCCTCCCTACTTTGAGAGGAGTTTATTGCCCCCCGACGAAAAAAGAACGCTGGCCCGCCATACAGGGACACTGCCATTTGAGGAACTTCTGTCAAACACTATCAGACTATTAAGTGACAAGGGAAGGTTCGCGGTCATACTCCCCGCGGCCGGGGCATTAAAATTCACTGCACTCGCGCGTACAGAACAGCTTCAGGTACTCCGGAGAACAAGCTTCCGTTCAAAGCCACACAAACCCTGGGAAAGGCTGCTGATCGAATTCTCGCGCACCGTGACATCAGCCGAAGAATCCGGACTCACTTTATATGACGAGAACAACGAATGGTCTACTGACTACAGCACGCTGACCCGGGAGTTTTATCTTAAGATTTAACCGGGCCTGTGACCCCTCCCGCATCCGGCAGCGGCCGGAAAAAAGCAGAAAAACGGAACCTCGCGGAGAATATATGCCCCTGATTAACAAAATTTTAACAAAAAAAATATTACATGTTTAAACATATATTTTAAAAGTGGTGTTATACTTGCATTCCAACAAGAAATCTAAAAACAACATGAAAAGATTCAACACCGTATTCGCCGTGCTCGTATTCGCAGCAGGCAGTGCATTTGCACAAACCACGTGGACAGTAGACAAAGCCCACTCCAAGATCGGATTCAACGTTACGCACATGGCCGTATCGGAAGTCGAAGGTAACTTCAAAGATTTCGACGGATCGCTCGTAACCAAAGCTGCTGATTTCAACGGCGCGGAAGTAACTTTTTCGGCCAGGACCGCTTCCATCGACACCGACATCGAGAAAAGAGACAATCACCTGAAATCACCTGATTTCTTTGATGCGGAAAAGCATCCTGAGATCGCCTTCAAAGGCAACCTTGTTAAGCAGGGCGGCAAATACAAACTGAAGGGCAACCTCACCATGCATGGTGTGACCAAGCCCATGGAGTTCGACGTCACTTACGGCGGAACGATCAACACTGGGAAAGGTGAGAAAGCAGGCTTTAAAATCTCCGGAAAATTAAACCGCCATGACTTCGGATTAACCTGGAATAACAAGGTTCCTACAGGAGAGCTTGTTGTATCCGACGAAGTCGAGATCATTGGAAAAATCGAAGTGGATAAAAAAGCACAGTCTTAAAAAAAAGCCCCGGTATTGAAGCCGGGGCTTTTTAATTTCGTTTCAGCCATCGGTGTGCAACCGTATCGCCAAATCGTAAATGGCAGTCTGGATTCGGTGATCCGATACGGATAATCCAGGTCAGAGGCCTTCTCGGGAAAAGTCCCTTAACGCAGTATCTTCATAACATTGCGCCTGCGCGGATTTGCGAGGCAGCACCGGTTGATCTCATAATATGAAAAGAATAGAAGAGGAAATACAGCAGCAAAAATTTACAAACAACCGTCAAAAGGCTGTGGTGAATCTCATCTATACTTCCAACTGGCTTCAGCATAAACAGCAGGAATTTTTCAAAACGTTCGGCATCACAGGGCAGCAATTCAATATTTTAAGGATATTAAAGGGCCAGTATCCCCAGAGCATTTCAGGAACCGAAATCAAAAGCCGGATGCTGGACAGGAACTCCGATGTTTCACGGTTGTTAGACAGGCTTGCCGCAAAAAAACTCATTACCAAGAATACCTGTCCGAACGACAAACGCGCCTGGGACGTACTGATCACAAAGGAAGGCCTCGCGCTGTTAAAAGAAGTGAGCAAATCACAAAGGCAGGACGCTGTTCTGGCGCTTACCGAAGAACAAGCTGAGGCGTTGAGTGATCTGCTGGATAAGGCCAGAGGCCATGGGTCTTCAGCGCCAACCGGTAATGATGAATCGTGAATTTGGAGCCCATGCATTGGCATCTGTTGTGAGTAGTGCGTGGGCCCGACACGAGGGCACAGGCAGGCTCGCTATTCAAGCTCCTTCTTCACAAAGCCCATCAGCTCATGGATATAAGGTCTGCTGAAATCGAATTTGATATTGGCAGCCTCATAGATCCCGGGGATCGTGCGGAGGTATCCAAGCCTGAGGGCATTCTGATATCCAGCTAAACCTTTCCTGGCATCTTTCCGGAAGTTGCGCCATACTGCAATGGCCCCCAGCTGCGCCATGCCATATTCGATATAATAGAAAGGAACCTCGTAGAGGTGCAGCTGCTTCTGCCACAAGAAATCTTTCATCTCCTGCAGGTCAGACCAATCCGTAACCGTGTCCGCAAACCGATCGAAGATCCTGTTCCATTCACGTTTCCGCTCCTCAGCAGTATGCTCCGGGTGCTCGTAGATCCAGTGTTGAAACTTGTCGATGGTGGCAACCCATGGAAGTGTTTCGATCAGGTCCTCGAGATGCTCGCGCCGCGCACGGTTCAATTCATTCCCGTCGGTAAAGAAGATACCCCAGTGGTCCATGGAGATCAGTTCCATCGACATGGAGGCAAGTTCCGCCACCTCGGAAGGTGTGGACTTAAAATCGTTCAGTTCCAGCTCACGCGTCAAAAAATTATGGATAGCATGACCTCCCTCGTGCATGATCGTAACCATGTCACGCAGGGTCGAGGTCGCATTCATGAATATGAATGGCACGCCAACTTCCGCCAGCGGATAGTTGTAACCGCCGGGTGCTTTTCCGATCCGCGATTCCAGGTCGAGATGGCCCATCGTGTCCATGATCGTGATGCATTGACCGAGATACGTATCCAGATTCTTAAAGACGCGGATGGTTTTCTCCGTCAGCTCTTTCCCTGTGGTAAATGGTTTCAGCGCCTCACGTCCCTCGGGATCAACCGCTTTATCCCAGGGCCGCAGGGATTCAACCCCCAGGCTATCCTTCCGTTCACGGGCGAATTGATTCAGCAGAGGGACCACTTCGTGCTCGATGGCATCATGGAAATCAAAACAGTCCTGGGGTGTATAATCAAAACGCCCGAGGGCCTTGAACATGTAATCCCGGAAATTCTTAAAGCCGGCATTCACAGCCACGCGATGCCTTAGCTGAATAAGTTTGGTAAACAGCGCATCCAGCTCATCTCTATCCCGCAATCTGCGATCGTTGATCTTGCGGTACACTTCTTCCCGCTTCTGCCTGTTGGTAGACATCAGAAAAACAGCAGCCTGTTGCAGCGTAAGGGTTTTGCCGTCAATGTCCACGGTCATCGCACCCGATATCTGTGCGTATTTCTGTGTCTCGGTGCTGATCTCTGTGAACAAGGGAACATTCTCATCGCGGAAGATTTCAATCTCTTTGCGCAGGTTGCGGATGAGGATGTCATACCCCTCCTGTCCTGCCAGCGAATCCAGAAATTCGGAACCGGCGGCTTTCTTGTTCAACTGATCCGAGACCGGTGCGATCTGTGGTTGTATATTCTGGATAAAATCCTGATAGCTCTTCAGGTATTCCTGGTTTTCGGTATAACAGGTCATGCGGATATACCGCCATGCCATATCTTCCGATAGGATCGATTCCAGCTCGCTTCTGTCAGAGAACCACCTCTTGAGGTCCTGGGCCGACGCCAGCGGACGGTTCAATAAATCATCAAAAAATGGCTTCAGCTTCTCCCAGGTGGTAAGCACAAAATCTTCGGGTACAAACTTCCTTGCTGGACGCTTCAGCGTTTCAACGGCTTCACTCATGGCAATGTATCGATTTATTGAGGTGGCAAAGTACCAAAAACCAGTTCCATTAAGCAACTGTTCTGCTGTTTGCCTGCTTCATATTTGGCAGGCATCGTTACCCGATCTGCATGAATGCGATCCTGGCAACCTGGAAAACGATTTTGCGTTAAATGTGTTGCAGACCTTAATCACCGGCATCCATGGACACCCCGCTCTATTTCGCCGCACAGTCAGGTTTTACGTTGCTGACGGTTGTGTATCTCAGTCTTTTTCTTTGGGAAATCCGAAAGGGCGTTTTTCTTACTTCATGGGCCGATACCCGGAAGCGAACGTTGATGCGCCGGCTGATCGCCGCCGTCGTGTTGTGGGCAGCGTTTGTAATCACCTGGTCACTTTCAGGCAGAATGGCCGACTTCTCCATATTCCCCTTCAACTTCATGCCCGTGATTGTGATTCCCCTGATCGCGCTGATCCTATTGAGTTTTTCGAAAGATATGGGAACGGTATTGCAGCATATTCCGCCCGACAACCTTGTTCGCCTTCAAAGCTTCCGTGTCTTTGTCGAAATTCTCCTATGGGTACTTTTTTTTGGCAACCTCCTTCCCGTTCAGATGACATTCGAAGGAAGAAATTTTGATATCCTCGCCGGGCTTACGGCGCCTGCCATTGCGTTTCTGATGATGCGGTCTAAAATATCCAAAACCGCAGTGGTTGTCTGGAATATCCTTTCCCTCACCCTTTTGCTGAATATTGTGATCACCGCCATCCTGTCGACACCTTCACAGTGGCGTATCTTCATGAATGAGCCTGCCAATTATATTGTGGCCTATTTTCCCATATCGCTGTTACCCGGCTTTCTCGTGCCCCTCGCCTACTACCTCCACGTTTTTTCACTGAAACAAATTTCCCGGTCAAAGACCCTTTCATCCCCATCGGCCGCACATAAAATCCCTGCACAACACTAACGTAACTGCAGGACACATCATACAGATCCGATTGATCATGAGGATGTGTATGATGCACTTTTTTCTTATCTTCACCGGCAACCTCAACCTGAGAGAAATGAAACAATCATTTTTATTCCTTGTCCTTTTAGCATCTGCGTATTCCTGCAAGGTAGCAGAGAAGTCCGCGACCCTTGGTTCTGTTGAAAGAATCGATCCGTCACTTGATAACATCATCGTACCCGCTGCGCAGATAGAAGTTCTTTCGGAAGGATATGAATGGAGTGAAGGCCCGGTGTGGATTGAATCCGAGAAAATGTTGCTCTTTTCGGACGTACCCGTCAATACCATTTACAAATGGACCGAGGAGCAGGGTACGGTCGTATACCTGAAGCCCTCCGGCTACACGGGAAATACGAGTTCCAACAGTGCGGAAGAAGGATCCAACGGGCTTGCGCTGGATCGCGCGGGTAAACTTGTGCTCTGCCAGCATGGCGATCGTCGACTGGCGGCCCTGGACGCGCCGCTGGATGCTCCACAAGCTGCGTTCACCACCCTTGCCAATACTTATGAGGGAAAAAAATTCAATAGTCCAAATGACGTCGCAATACGCTCGAACGGCGATTACTTCTTTACCGATCCACCTTACGGGCTTCCCGAAGGTGTCCAGCAGGAAACTCCATTTCAGGGCGTCTACAAACTGTCCGGAGGCACGGTCACCCTTTTGGTGGATTCACTGACCCGACCGAATGGCATTGCTTTCACGCCTGACGAAAAGACCGTTATCATCGCCAATTCCGATAAAGACAAGGCCAGCTGGTACGCCTACGACCTGGGAGAAAATGATTCGCTGATCAACGCCAGAATTTTTTACGATGCCACGGAAGCTGCGAAAAGTGAATCCGGATTACCGGATGGCTTAAAGATCGACCGTGATGGAAATGTTTTTGCCACAGGCCCAGGCGGTGTCTGGATCTTCAATAAAGACGCCAGGCTGCTGGGCAAGATCAAGATCCCGGTTTCCACTGCCAACTGCGCTTTCTCTGAAGGCGGAAAGACGTTGTTCATGACAGCTGATAATTATCTGCTGAGGTTGAAAATGAGAAATTGACCCGCACGGGCCGATTGGCCCGTGATGAGGCGAAGCGTTCTTGCGCGCCTGCTGCCAAGTGGTCAATGTCTGCAGCCTATCGTCTATCGGGAATAGCGCGCGCGCAACGGCGTGTTTTGTTTTTCATAGGTCATGACAACCATCTTCCGTAGCAGTGGGGCCTGCGGGTTATATACTTTCTCTGTGATGTTTTTCATCCCGCTCCATGTTCTGCACGGTCCATTTGATCCTCCGCTGGAAGGCGTGGTAACGGACGGGGCAATCGTCTTTGATACAGATGGCACAGGAGATCGGAAGACATCCGTCTGAGTGAACGAAGAGTTCAATGGCATCACCAAACTCCTTGACGACAAGGTCTCTCAGTTTGTCGATCTCCCCGTGTGCTTCGTGTACGTTCAGATACCAGGGAACCGTGAGATGACAATCGATGTGAAGCGTGCTGCCATATTTAATGATCCTGATATTGTGAATGTCGATCCAGTTTTTGCTGCGCTCGTTGTCCAGCGCTTCAATCATCTTTCGCATGAGGTCTTTATCCCGTTCATCCATGATGCCGGCGACCGATGAGCGAACAATCCTGAAGCCTGTAAAAAAGATAATGAAGCCAAACAAAATCGCCACTAAGCTGTCAAGCCATGGCATTCCCGTCACGTAGATCAGGATCAATCCTACGATGATCCCTATGGTGGAATAAGTATCTGAATACAGGTGCTTACCGCTTGCCTTGAGTGGCAGGGAATGCGTTTTCCTGGCGGTGCGCAGGCACCAGGTTCCCATGGCAAAATTAAGAACGCCGGTAATGGCGATGAGCACGATTCCTTTGTCAAGGTCCCGGATAGGCACGGGCGTGATCATGTTCCGGACTGCCTCGAAAAGTATGAACAGCGCTGCAAAGGAAATCATCACCCCTTCCACCGCGGCCGAGATGAATTCAATCTTCCCATGTCCGTAAGGGTGGTCAGCGTCCTTTGGTTTTGCTGAAAGCTGAAGGCTGTAAAGACCGAAAAGTCCTGCAACAACATTCACAATCGACTCGAGTGCATCGGTGAGGATTGCGACAGAATTGGTGAGGTAGTACGCAGTCAGTTTGCCCAGCAGCAGGACAATGGAAATTCCCGCCACCCACTTTTGTACCTGTATGTTTTTCTGTGATGATTCCACCCTTACGATTTCACTTTTCCGAGTGCCCTCTTCCGGTAGAATTTGGCCAGCGCCACCATGGCAATGATGACCCACACCAGGTTCAGAAATGTATTCGCAAAGGCTTCCTTGTAGAAGGTATACGTGATCAGTAATAAACCGCCGGTTAAATTCAGCAATACAAAAGACAAAGCATCTGACCTTATTTTCTGATAGCTGTTTAATCCATAGGCCAGGAGGATCGCCATGGAACCGATCCACCCAATGATCTCCATCAATACATCCAGGTCTTTCTCCGACATGCTCAAAAAGTTATTTACACGGCTTCAGTGACTCCAAACGCAGACACCGACCCGCCGTGGTCCGTGGACTGTGGTCCGTCTACCCGATCTCGATCACCACATCGTCTGTCAGCGGATGGCCGACGCAGGTGAGAACATAACCTTCGGCACGTTCGGATTGCGATAAGCCTTCCTCTTCATCCAGCCTGACCTTTCCGGAAAGCGCTTTTCCACGACAGGCGGTGCAAAGGCCGCTCTGGCAGGAATACGGAAGATCTATTCCCTGGTCGAGGGCACTTTCAAGGATACCTTTATCAGGCGGAACCATCACCTTGTATTCCTGGCCGTCATAGCGGATGGTCACTTCCCTTTCTTTGAGTTCTTCACTGGCGACGGCCACCTCCTCCTTCTTCTGATCCTTATCGATGATGCCCTGAACAAAACTTTCCTTGAAGATCTTTTCCTTTGGAATATGGCGCATCGCCAGCAGCGAGTCCACATTCTTCATCATACCCTCGGGACCGCACATGAGATAGGTCGTGTTGTCAATTCCCCAATCGGGCACGCGTTCAAAAAGTTTGGTGAGCATTTCGTGGTTCAGCAAACCCGAATACCCCTGCCAGTTCATCGGCGCATTGTCAAGCACATGGATCACATGCAGGCGGCCTTCGTCCTGTGTTTGCATTTGATCCAGGGCGTCCTTGAAGATGATGCTGTCGATATCGCGGTTGCAATAAATGAGCGAGACGATGCTGTCGGGCTCCTGGGCCAGGATGCTTTTGATGATCGACATCATCGGCGTAATACCCGACCCGCCGGCAAACATGATCAGGTGTCGCTTGCGGTCTTTCGAATACTCGGTGGTGAATTGTCCCATGGGCTCCATCACTTTCACCAGTAAACCAACTTTGAGGTGGTCCGCCAGCCAGTTCGACATCAACCCTCCGTCTACACGCTTCACCGTCACCGCCAGGTCTTTGTCTACATACGGAGAGGAACAGAGCGAATATGCCCGTCTTACCTCCTTGCCGTTGACGGGGATGATCAGGGTCAAAAACTGACCAGCTTTATATTGAACGGGTTTATCCCGGGGTTGTTCGAAGACAATGGAAAGAGCATCGCGGCTTTCCCTGACGATCTCCTTTACTGTGAGATCGTAATACTTGGGTCCGCTATGGGTTTCTTCCGTTTTGGAACTTTTGTCCGATTTCTTAAAAAAACTAAAAGCCATGTTACGTTACGAATGACAAATGATGAATGATGTACGGCTGAACACCGGCAATATCTGAAATTCTGATTCAAATCTCAGTGCGCCGGGTCCCGCCTCTTCCTGAACAAATAAAAACGGGTGCCAGTTTATCAGCATCTCCGGCAGTGGCGCAAAAATAACTTTTCAGGAGACTTTAGGAAGGTTTTGGCGAAGAATGTGGCTTTAAAGGGCCATGCATGGTTCATCGGCGGCAAAATCCCGCCGGAAACCAAGATTATTGCTCTTTTCAGTGGCCGTGAACTAAAAGATTTTGGCCAATCCGCGCAGGGCCTTAATTTTACA
>JBARAD010000247.1:0-91395 GCA_049791675.1 Chryseosolibacter sp. | reverse complement strand
TCCAGGTAGAATCTGAAATGTGGTAAGCGACAGAGAAACTAAGACAAAACGACTTCAGGCTTTGCTTATCCTCTTCCTCCGAAGAATAGATCCAGTCCTTGAGTTTGTTCATTTTCGGGGCATTCTTCGGCACCTTCACAAATGTGGCCCGCACGATATTTTGCTTCAGGATGAAGTTATCGATGTTGTTCTCGTAGTACTTCCTGATTTCTTCCTTTGTAAATACCGTATCCAGGTTTTGCTTGATGTAGTAGGATTGGTATTCGTAAGCAATGATGCTATAGCGGTAATCGAGGATCTTGCGCTCTACTTCCGCTTCGTTGATGTTGATCTTACGGGCAGCCTCCTGGATCAGGAGTTCTTTCCGTATCCAACTGTCGATGTAAGCCTCCACCCTGGCAGCACTGTCTTCCTTCGTCGATCCCAAAGCAGCAATACCGGCAAGTTCATCTTTAAAAAGATAAGTGTTATTCACCCGCGCGACCGGTTCCCTGTTCTCGAGTTCATTGGACGGCTTATCCTTCATGCGAATAAAGTCGCAACTGCCGGCCAGTAAAGCACTGAGAGATATGAAGAAGAAAATCCTAGTCATCTGGGAATACTTAAACAATTTAACTTTTCATCAACTCCGCGAAGGCACGTTTCTTCGCCTTCTTTTGCACTTTTATTCCAAATTTCCGCTTAAGTTCAGCGATCCACGACGCTTCGAGCCAGGTCTGGTAATCAGCGATTACAGCGCCACGGGCCTCGTCAAAAGTCTCCTGTCCGGGCGGCAATATCCTGTCAACGACCACAAGGTAATGCATTCCATTATTGCTGCTTAGATAAGATCCCGGGACCCACGTTATTTGCGATAATACGGCCCGTTCGTCCTTCTCAAAGGTACCCGCTTCCTCCCTGATCCGGTTTTTGGCAATGAACGCCCGCACACTATCCTGTCGTTCGATCAAATCCTTTAACTGTGCAAGATACGGTTTTGACTGGGAACTGTAAATTTTTCCAACAACACGTTCACCGGCCATATACTTGCCACTGTTTTCAGTGAAGTATTTCCGTTGACCAACACTGTCCTCCATCGCTTTATTCCAGACTTCTTTTTCCATGACCTCAAACAACAGGATACCCTCGTAGTATTCCTTCAGAAGCCATTTGTAATCCGGTGACTCAGCTTTTATTTTTTCTTCGAGTAGCCCGATCTGTATCGCATCAGCATATTGCAGAATCTGTTGTGCCGCATTCTGACCTGACGTTGAAGCGTTCAGATCATTCTCGGCGAGGTATTGAAAGAAATCCCGGACATAGTAGGGCTTGCCCTGCATGGAAAACAGGACTTCCCCCTCCAGGCCTTCAGCGGAATTCCCATTTCCCTCTCTGAAAACACTGTCGGGCAGTTCCAGAAGCCGGGACTTGGCCGCTGTGTTCTCCGTGTATTGGAACTCGGCGCGCATTCTTTTTCTCAGCGCATCTTTTGAGATCTGAACCCTTTCATCGCGGCTTACGCGCTGAATAAGTGAAGGCTTCATCTCCTCAAAAGGAGGGAGTGGAATTTTGGTTTCGAGGCGCATAATATGCCATCCGAACTGCGTTTGAAAAGGATCCGAAATCTGGCCCTGGTCTGTAAGGGCAAAAGCCATCTCCTGGAATTCGGGCACCGATGACATTCCTCCCACGCCGAACGGTCTTAACCTTCCTCCCTTGTCTTTCGAACCCGGGTCTTCAGAGTATTGCTGACAAAGTTCCTCCCATTTCATGCCCTTCTGGAGTTTGTCGTAAATATCGAAGATGCTGTTCTTGGCATTTTCACTGATGGCTGCGTCACCGCTTCGGATCATGATATGGGAGACTTCCACTTCACCGCGTGATGGCCGGCGCGCATTGACTTTAAGAATATGGTAGCCGAACTGTGTTCTGACCGGTTCACTGACACTTCCCGTGGGCGTGAGATAAGCTGCCTGCTCAAACGGAAATACCATTTGCAGCGCGGTAAAGAAACCCAGATTTCCTTTTGAAACGCGGGCCCCCGGCTCTTCTGAGTTGGCGGCGGCGAGTTCATCGAAATCCTCCCCGGCAAGGGCGCGCTTGCGCAGGCCTGAAATTTTCCCGAAGGCTGCCAGCGTATCGGCAGCGGGTGCGTCCGGTTTGAGCGCGATGAGGATATGCGAAGCATTTACTTCTTCTTTCAGACGGGTATAAGTAAGATCCACCAGGCTGTCAATCACTTTCGAATCGGGCAGATAGGGTTTCAATAATTCATCCCGGTATGTCCGATATTCTTTTTTAAATGCGGCGGTGGTATCCATCCCCCGGTAGCGGGCTTCCTCCACTTTGAGCTTATAGTTGACGAACAGATCCAGATATGCTTCAATTTTATCCTGGGTAAATTCCTCAGTTTTGTTCTGATGATTCTTTCGGTAGAGGGAAATGAACTCCTCTGTAGATACAGGCTTGTTGTTGACAGTGAACAGCGTCCGGGATTTTTCTTTGTCTGATTGCGCCGCTGCCGACACAACGATCAAGCATGAAAGCAGCGCAGCAGCCACACTTCTTTTGAGGGTCATCATTGTAATAATCGTGCTGGATTTAATCTTTTTGGATTTTTTTAGTTAACCGGCATACATTCTTGCCACTGCGATTCTGATATTCAATTTTATCCATAATTGACTTGACCAGACGGATGCCGAGCCCGCCCTTTCGTTTCTCATGTACCAGGTTTCCGAGATCGGGCTCTGAGAACTGGTTTATATCAAACGTATTGCCATCATCAATTATTTCAAAGATGATCGGACCGCCTTTTTCCAGAATAATGTGAATTTCAAACAGTTCCTCAGGGTTGCAGCGGTGGGAATGAATCATCAGGTTCGAGCACATCTCATCCAGGGCCAATACCAATTCGCTGATCTGCAGATCCGGAACGCCATGATCCTTCAGGGCATTGCGGATGAAATCGCGCACGCCTTTCAGATTCTCGATGTTGCAGCCGACTTTTTGTTTATAGTTCATTCACCATGCTCTTTGCCTGTGCTTTGTCTTTACCAATTGTCAACAACTCATTCAAACCCAATATCTCGAAGGTATTTGCAACCTTCTCATTCATTCCATACAACACCATCCGGATGTTCTGATCTTTGAATTCTTCGATGTATGACATGAAAACCCCGAGGCCAGCAGAGGAGATATATTCGAGCGAATTGCAGTCGACAAGGATCTTGGAAAATCCTTCTCCCACACTTTTGGCAATAGCCAAATCAAGCTCAATGGAAGAACTGGCGTCAATTTCCCCAATCAGGGCGATGATATCTACGCCGTCTTCCTGAAGTCTCTTAATGTGGATCATGATATTAACGTTTATTTTTTTCTAAAGTTTGGGTTTCTACACTCATTTTCGGGTTTCTGTCGCTTCATTCAGGTAAATTTGACGATCATGGTTGTGTAATCATCATTGATATTCGTCGTACCTGAAAATTCGTATAGCCGTTTAATCAAATACTCCTGGATCCGTTTTGGATCCTGGTCCTTAACCTCCAGCAATACCTCCGCTAACCTTTCGTACCCAAACTGTTCACCTTTTGTATTTTTCGCTTCCGTTACGCCATCGGTATACAGTACCATGATATCTCCTGACTTATAGTCGAATTCATTGGCCTCTATAAAGTTGCTGTAACTCCTGTTCTTGATCATTCCCAGGGCGATTCCCTTATCCTTAAAGTATTCCGCTTTATTGCCGGCGGCATTATAGTACAGCAAGGGGCAATGGCCGGCACGGGCATACTGTACTTTCTTATCGCGCGTATTGACAGTGAAGAAAGTTGCGGAGATGAACGAGCCTCGTTCCAGGCAATAAACCAGTGCCTGGTTAGCCCGCGACATAAATTCATCCGCCTTGATGCAATCCTGGGCAAGGCTGTGAAATATGCCTTTCATTTGTGACATATGAAATGCCGCTGTAGTCCCCTTTCCGGAGACGTCAGCCACAATTAACGACACCTGGTAGTCATTGGTTCGCAGGGTGTCGTAATAATCACCCCCGACCTCGTCGGCTGATTCGGAAAAGGCCGCAATCTGAAAATCGTCATCCTTCTCCAGGTTCTCAGGCAGGAGGCTCTTTTGCACCATCTTGGCGATCTTTAGCTCCTCCTTGTACCTTTCGTTCTGAAGTGCCTCCTCCATGAGGCGAAAATTTTCAATAGAGATCCCTGCCTGATTCGAGAACGTTGCCACGATCTTGGTCATCTCGCGGTTAAAACCTTCCGCAAGTTCTTTCAGCAGTGCAAGTGTTCCGATGTTATCACCTTTCACGTAAATAGGAAATGCAAGAATGGACCTGAAGCGAGAGCCTTTAAGCGTTGCCAGATGTTTGGAAAGATTTTTCGTCTTGTCACTCCCCTGATCGAGTATACCCTTGACATTTTTAGCCTTCAGGTGATTGATGATATCCTGCGACTCTTTCTCGGTGATCTTATAGGTAAAGACTTTTGGCTTCGGATTATGCGATGTTACTTCGAGCCACGCTGCATCGGCGAACACAGTGCTGACCGATGTCTCAAGTAAAATATTGTAAACGCTGTCTTCATTCTGTTCAGTCTGAATCGACTGACTGATGCGTTGAAAGTTGACCACTTCTTCGAGCTTCTGCTCAAAGACGGAAGAGGTTGGAAGATTAAAGAGAATGACAAGAAACGAGAAGATGCTGTAGACCGTGACAAAGGTCATGAGCGACAAAATAAAAACATGGAACCTGTAATTCGTGAACTCGGTCGTCCTTTGGGAGAGCTCTTCCGCCAGTGAGCTCGCGGTGAAAGACATGTAGAGGAGATAGAATACCGTGAGCAATAACAGCAGGAGACTCGTCCATTTCTGCCGGAAGTTCAGGTAGGCAACCCACTTCATGTTGGCAGACAATATCAACCCGATAAAAACGAGTACAGACAGCATCGCCCAGAAGAGCCCTTCGACAAACGGAAAATCAAAGGCATTGTACAAAAGCGATAGCAGAAGCGCCAACTCAAAGAAATTCCATAATCGCAATAGCCATTTCGATTTCTGGTAGAGGATCAGTCTCTTCCAGGCAGTGAAGGCCATGATCAGAAATCCGACCATCAACCCCAGGTTGATCAGATACATCAGGTCAATAAAAACCGCATCCGTCGTAAGCCGCGTGGAGCCGAGTAGATACTCTACTAGTTTCAGAGAGAGTGATAGCACGGTTGACACCAGACCGGTTGCAAAAACACGCCAGAGCAGATCAACGAAATTGAGGACATCGTCCCGGTCAAACTTCAGCTTATAGTAGTAGTAAAGCGAAAGAATGAACAGGTCGAGAATAACATTCGGAAGCCATGTGGGAATACCCGAATCAATATTATTGGATACACTGAAAACAAGGGAGATGTCGACAAATACAAGCGCAAGCCAGAAAATTACTCCGACTGTAAAAAGCAATCTGATAATGGCTTTTGTGCGCATGAACGACCTGTAATGCCTGATTTTGCCGAAAAAATAAGCCAATCATGAGACTGGCTCTGCAATAATATGAATAAATCACCAAGATTTTTGAGTCCGGCCGAGGCGGTTCTTGCAGGTTCCCAAACCTGATCGCGCCCACCCGGGTCTTCGGAATACACGTGACGCGATCAAGGCGTCCCTCATCACCAATCCCTTTGGGTTGATCCTTTACTTTCTCGAATAGTTGGGAGCTTCGCGCGTGATCGTCACATCATGCGGGTGGTTCTCCGCGAAGCCTGCCGACGTAATTTGGACAAACTTTGCGTCCTTCAAGACCTGAATGTCTTTCGCGCCGCAGTAGCCCATTCCAGCGCGGAGGCCTCCCACGAGCTGATAAAGAACTTCTGATACCAGACCTTTGAACGGGACGCGCCCGGAAATACCCTCCGGTACCAGTTTCTTGATATCGTCCTCGACATCCTGGAAATAACGGTCTTTTGAACCATCCTCCATGGCTTCGATGGAACCCATGCCCCGGTAGGACTTGAACTTTCTTCCCTCATAAATGATCATCTCGCCTGGAGCCTCTTCCGTGCCCGCCAGCAAGGAACCAATCATTACGCTGTCAGCGCCTGCGGCCAGGGCTTTAACGATATCTCCCGAAAAGCGAATGCCACCATCGGCAATAACCGGAACGCCCATATCTTTAACCGCCTTCGCCGCTTCATACACAGCCGATAGCTGGGGCAAGCCCACACCGGCTACCACCCGTGTCGTACAGATGCTTCCAGGACCCACCCCTACCTTCACGGCGTCGGCGCCTGCCTTGGCTAGCGCTTTTGCTCCCTCGCCGGTGGCGACATTGCCTACGATCAGATCCAGTTCAGGATACTTTTTCTTTACTTTTTTGGCGGTCTCGATCACACCTTTCGAGTGCCCGTGCGCTGTGTCGATGCTGATGACATCAACGCCAGCAGCCTTTAAGGCGTCAATACGATCAAGAATGTCAGGCGTAACACCAACCGCTGCTCCCGCGCGCAACCGTCCATAAGTGTCCTGGCAGGCATTGGGTTTATTCTTCTTCTTTTGAATATCCTTAAAGGTGATCAGTCCGGTGAGTTTGCCCTTTTTGCTAACGATCGGCAACTTTTCAATTTTATATTTCTTGAGGATGTCCTCGGCTTTATCAAGTGTGATTCCCTCGGGAGCGGTGATGAGGTTTTCTTTCGTCATGATCGTTTCCACAAGCACCCGCATGTCTTTCTGAAAGCGGAGGTCGCGGTTGGTCAGGATGCCCACGAGCTTACCCTCCTCATCAACGATCGGAATGCCTCCGATCTTCAGTTCACGCATGATGTTTTCGGCCTGCTGGACTGTGGAATGAACTGAAAGGGTGATAGGATCCAATATTAAACCGCTCTGCGACCGCTTTACCTTCCTCACGTGATCAGCCTGCTGGTCTATCTTCATGTTCTTATGGATGAAGCCCAAGCCTCCCTCCAGGGCTATACTAATGGCCAGGTCTGCTTCCGTAACAGTATCCATTGCCGCGGAGACAATCGGAATATTCAAACGAATGTTGCGTGTAAGCTGCGTGGATGTATCGGCCTGGCGCGGAAGTATTTCTGAGTAGGCTGGAACCAGAAGCACGTCATCGTACGTGAGTGCTTCATAGAGGAATTTGTTGCGGTCGATGGGCATAGCAAATAATTTACGATCTATTATTTGCCGGGCAAAGGTATACTTTAATTCTTTAATTCACCAATTACCTCCATTTAAAAAGTGCGTTTGTCAAGTCGCGGATATATCCAATCATCTGACCAGAAGCAAACGGCGGTAAACCGTGAAAAAATTCGCGACTTTCGGCGCGGAAGTCTATTTTTGTGCCTCAAAACCACCTTATGCAAAAGCTATTATCCTCGCTTATCTTCACTTTCTTCTTTGCGGCGTCTTTCGGACAGGTTCAAACCGGTAAGGCTTCTTTTTACGCAGATAAGTTTGAAGGCACACCCACGGCAAGTGGTGAAAAATACCGCCATAACAAACTGACCGCTGCCCATAAAACACTTCCCTTTGGAACGAAGGTTCGGGTCACAAACCTCAGCAACAACAGCTCGGTGGAAGTGATCGTCAACGACCGCGGCCCTTATGTGGATAATCGCATCGTCGATCTTTCGAAATCTGCAGCAGAGAAGCTGGGATTTGTCAGCCAGGGTCTGGCCGACATCAGACTGGAAGTCGTTGACGCGGGGGACGGCAAATCAAGTGACCCGATCAAGACCGTCGATCACGTGCTCGTGGAGGAAAAAGAGTTCTATGAATTCGAAATCTCCCGGCTAAAACCAAAAGGTTATGGCGTACAGGTTGGCACTTACCAGGAACTTGTCAACCTCATGCGCCTTTCGGATAACCTGAAGAACTCCTATAAAAAACAGGTAACCGTACAGGTCAAAGTCCTCAACGGTATCAAGTACTATGGTTTGATCCTCGGTCAATTCCCCAGCAGGCCAAAAGCAGAACAGTTCCGCGCGGAGTTGAAAAAGAAGTTTCCTGACGCCTTTATCGTTGAGTATAGTCGCCTTTAGTGACCTGACAATGCAAACAACCACATCATGGAAATTGTAGGATACGTGGCTTCTGTTTGCATTGGCATCATACTGGGATTGCTTGGAGGCGGAGGATCAATCCTCTCCATTCCCATACTTGTCTATCTTTTCCACGTGGATGCGGTAATGGCTTCAGCCTACTCTCTTTTCATCGTGGGTGTTACGAGCCTCATCGGCGCCATTCCGAAGTACAAAGAGCACCTGGTGGATATCCATACAGGAGTTGTGTTTGGCCTGCCCTCCATTGCCGCAATATTTGCCACGCGCAAATGGATCGTCCCTTCAATTCCTGATGTCATTTTCCGGCTGGGCGAATTTACCTTTTCCAAACGGCTGCTGCTGCTGGGGTTGTTTGCCGTACTAATGATCATTGCTTCTTACTCGATCATTCGCGGGAGAAAACAGGCGAAGGCGGAAAATAGTGAATGGAGAACGCCGCTGCTCGTAACGGAGGGGTTACTGATCGGATTCTTAACGGGGTTGGTTGGCGCCGGAGGAGGATTCTTGATTATTCCGGCCCTCGTATGGTTAACGGGCTTACAGTTTAAAACCGCCGTCGGAACATCCCTTTTTATTATTGCCATCAACTCGCTCCTCGGCTTCATGGGCGACATGTTGAATTATGGAATCGACTGGACCTTTCTGCTCTCCCTTACCGCGTTGGCCGTTTTCGGGATCCTTGTGGGTAACAGGTTACAAAAGAAGATCTCCGCTGACAGGTTACGAAAAGCATTCGGCTGGCTGACGCTGATCATGGGGATCTTCATGTTAGTCAGGGAAATTTTTTACAGTATGGATCTTGTTTAACGATAGGAGGTAACTATGTACGAACGTTCAGACTCAGATATTAAGAAAGTAGTAATCCTCGGCCCTGAGTGCACCGGGAAATCCGAACTTTCCGAATACCTGGCGAAGGAGTTCAACACCATTTGGGTGGAGGAGTACGCACGGACCTACATCAGCTCACTTCAACGTCCCTACGGACCACACGACCTGCCCCTTATTGCAAGTGGTCAGCTTTCACTGGAGGATACGCTTGAACCAAAGGCGAATAAATTGCTCATTTGTGATACCGACCTGTATGTGATCAAAGTATGGAGTAATTTCAAATACGGATTTACCCATCCGGCGATTCTGGAATCAATTGCCACGCGCAAATACGACCTGTACCTGCTGAGCTACGTCGACATTCCATGGGCATATGATCCGCAAAGAGAACACCCGGAACAGCGGGAGGAATTATTTGAGATCTATCATCGGGAAATGCAAAATCAGGACGTTCCTTTCACAGTGATCAAAGGATCGCGGGAGCAACGAAGGAATCTCGCAAAACAAACCATCAAGAACCTGCTGGAGCAAGATTGGTGACCATTCAGCCTTCGTTTATTTCCTTGCATTCAAAACCAATTCCTTCAGGCACTGGATCCAAAGTCCGGAATCATTGAGGCTCTCAACAAGCTGAACTTTTTCACCTCCATGCTCTTCAAAAATTTCCTGATATTCTTCTCCAATCTCAACAATGGTTTCCAGGCAGTCGGCCGTAAATGCAGGTGAGAAGACAAGAAGCTTCTTCATGCCTTTCCTTGCACATTCTTCCACCACCTCATCGGAAAAAGGCTTAAGCCACTTCTTGTCGAGGCGCGACTGGAAACATACCGTATAGTCTTCCTTTTGCAAACCCAGCTTTTCAGCGATCATACGGGTAGTAGCGTAACACGTAGCCCGGTAACAAAATTTGTTCTCAGCATTAATTTCGTGTTCACACCTGTAATCCGAACAAGTTCCTCCCGGATGTACTTTATCTACCTGGCGTTCCGGAAGCCCATGATAAGAGAAAAGTATATGATCATAGTCTCCCCGTTTGTAGGCCTTACCGCGTTCGACGATAGCATCAATGAACGTAGGATGGTCATAGTACTGGCAAAGGAATTTCATTTCGGGGATCACCCACCACTTGCGGACAACCCGCATGACTTCTTCAACAGCCGATCCTGTGGATGCAGACGCGTATTGGGGGAACATGGTGAGCACAATGATCTCATCGTAGTTCTTCTTTCGCATTTCCTCCAGTACGTTTGGAAGGGAAGGGTTCTTGTACCGCATGGCCAGATGAACATCGAACCCGGCCCCCAATTCCGTCTGCAGTAATTTCTGAACCTTTATTCCATAATACAGGAGGGGAGATCCATTCGCCGTCCACAATTTCTTATAGATCCTTGCCGACTTCGGAGCGCGGAAGGGGACTATGATCAGGTTAACGAGAATCTTTCTCCATAACCAGGGAATATCAATTACCCGCGGGTCATTGAGGAATTGCGATAGATAGGGCCGCACGTTGCCAACCGACGGGCTGTCGGGTGTGCCTAAATTTATCAGAAGAACGCCAGTTTTTTTAACCATGATTGCAACGCAAATGTAATGGTATCACAAATTTTTCTGCCTGCTCAATGAATGATGGGGCAGCGCTTGAATGGTTTGGTCTCATCAAAGAGTTTCCGGTAAGTAGCATGCTGCTTGCTGACATCAGCTCCAACCTGTTTGACGACATTGATCATCCTCGGATTAAAATCGCCGATCCAGTTCATTTCGTAGAAGTCATACCTGTTGTAAACTTCCTGCAGAATATGCTTTGCATTCAGGATCATTGCACCATCCAGCCCTTTGCCCTGATGTTCAGGAACAACACCAAACAAAATTCCAAAGGCCTTACGGTTGGTCTTCCTGAAAGTGTGCCACAGAAATTTGATCTTACCGATCCAATCGAGTTTGCCGTTTACATATTTAAATATCTGGTTGATCTCCGGAAGGGAGATAAAAAATGAGACCGGCTCCCCCTTGTAAAAACCGAAATAGACAAGATGGATATCCATGATCGGTTTCATTTGTTTGACGATCAGTTTAGCCTGCGCCAGGGTCAGTTCCGGGATGTCTCTCCTGTTTGCCCACGCCTTGTTATACACCTGCATGATGTATTCCGGCAATTGTGATGTCTCATCTTTGCGGATATGCCTGAATTCATAGTCAGGATCCTGCGCCGTCAGCGACGCCTTTTCGTTTAACCTGGGGGATATGGGGCCCTGGACCGTACGGGCAAAGGTCAGCTGATAGAAGTAAACCTGAAAACCATAGGCTTCAAAAAAGTCCCTGTAGTACGGGAAATTGTAATTGCACTGATAATTCGGTTCGTGTTCAAAACCATCAATCAACAGCCCCCACCACCGGTCGCGATTCCCGAAGTTTATGGGGCCGTCCATTGCTTCCATGCCCTGAGACTCCAGCCAGCTTTTACAATGGTCAAAGAGCATGAAGGCTGCCTTCCGATCATCGATGCATTCAAAAAATCCAATTCCTCCGGTAGGCTGGTCGTTGCCCTTGTGGACGGTCTTCTCATTGACGAAGGCGGCAACACGGCCTATCGTCTGACCCTTGTCGTCCGACAAAATCCAACGAACACATTTGCCATTTCGAAATGTTTTGTTCTTCTCTGTATCGAACACACTTTCAATATCCTTGTCCAGCGGACGGATCCATTTCGTTTCTTTTCCATAGAGCCTGACAGGGAGCAATAAGAACTCCCGGATATGCTGTGCACTACTGACTTCGATTATCTTCATTGTCGCTCTGCTGAAATTGCCGTACTCCTTTGGGAGCTGTTTATTTTGTTGGGTAGTAAAATGTGGAAACGGGTGCCCTCCCCGGGACTGCTGGCTACCTTGATCTGACCGCCGAGTTTTTCAACCGCATTCTTCACAATGTATAAGCCGATGCCGGATCCTTCACTCTGGTCGGTTGCCCTGTAGAACATTTCGAATATTCTTTTCAAGCTTGAGTCTTTGATCCCAATGCCGTTGTCAGCAAAACTGACGTCGGCACATACCTGATCCACATTTATTTTGATCACGATCTCGGAATCATCTGAATCAGGCTTGCGATACTTTATGGCATTGGAAACCAGGTTCCTGAAAATTTCAGATATCCGCCATGGGTCGCTGTAAAATTCTATTCCTTCGATCCTCACACTCCGCTTCGTTTTCCTGGCCCCGTCGAGATAACCAAGGTCGGTGAAAGTTTGTTCAATAATTTTTGCCAAATCAACCAGGCTAATATCCACATCCATTTTCAGATTCTTGGAGTGGCTTAGCACATCACCGATGAAATGGTCGAGGGCCTGAATCTTTTCTCCGATGATGTTGATATACTCCAATGGATTATCGGTATTGCCCTGCAGCTTCGAGAGGTTTACCAAACCAAGAACGGACGACAAGGGTGCCCTTAAATCGTGTGAAACTTTATAGACAAAATTATCAAGCTCCGTGTTGCGGATCTTCAGTTCCTCTTCTACTTTTTTTCGATCCGAGATGTCAACATACACTCCGTAAATGCCGATGGCTTCATTGTCAAACATGACAGGCACTCCGCATAAAATAACATTGATGAGTTTTCCGGAACGGTGTTTCCTGATGGATTCAACGCTTACAACCCTGTTGGAAGCGATCAGGTTGTTTAAGTCTATTCCCTCGCTGCGAAGATCTTCCGGAACGATGAAGTCATTGAGGTTCTTTCCACGCAATTCATGTTTCGCATAGCCAAACATCTGCTCGAAGCCCCGGTTGATCTCTGATACCTTTCCGTTTTCATCCAGCATGACAACCGCCATGGGCACATTTTGAAAGAGTTGCGAAAACAGGGTTTCGCTCTTCCTGACCTGCTCCTGGGCCTTCTTCTTTTCCGTGATGTCCCGAAAGATAACATGGATCGCAGCTTTGCCTTTATAGAAAAAAGGGAAAGCCATCGTCTCCACATCGATCACCTTTCCATCGAGGCAAATGAACTTTTCTTCTACCATGGGTACTGAATCCCCGTCCGAAACTCTTTTGATACGTGCGGCGATTCCGGGCACGAAATCCGGATGCACAAAATTCATTGCATTCAACCCCAACAGCTGACCTGGCCTTTGCGCGCCAATGATGACGTTGGCATGCCTGTTCGCGAACGCTACAATCCCCTGATGGTGGATTACCACGCCTATTGGGAGTTTCTCCAGCAGCTTCTCATACTGACTTGGTCCCTCAAGATGTATCGTATCATGGCTTGTGATCTTTTCCTGAATGACGCCCCTGAAGACCGTGTGGCCATTCGCCGTCAGTTCTTCGGCATAAAAGAATTCCGCCCATCTCATTTCGTTTTTGCAACGGATTCTTACCCGAAGGCTTTTGGTCTTTGCTGACGGACCATCCTGAGACACCCTCAAGGATTGTTGCAACAAGTGGTGATCTTCCGGATAGATATTGGTGTATAGCGCCGAAGGGTCCTTACGGAGGTCTGAAGCATGAACCCCGATCAAATCGAAAGCTCCGTCACTCACGTATTTGAACCCCTGCTCTCCATCAGAAAAAACAGCATACTCGAAGATCACTGGTTGTAATGGCCTGATTGGATCCTGCATGCTGTAAGAAGTTTTATCGCGGATTTACCTGCGTTTCGGAAACCCGTCTACGTTTTGCAAGATAATTTCTTACTTTCATAAAACAAGCCGTGAAAAATCAGTCGAAGCTTAAAAAATTTTACCGGCAGCCGTTCATGGGGGCGGAGTACTTCAGGCGTCTTTCACGTATAGTCCACTTTTGATGAACCCATGGCAAAAGGATCTGCTTACCTTTTCCGCCATGCCGGTCTTCAGGTGACCTTCCCAGGAAGGCAACCTGGATGCCTTGATGCTGCAGGTAAATCGAAAGAACCGATACATGGTCCATAGCATGAAGCCATGCCACCATTTACCGCCCCGAACGAAATCACTTGCAAGCCAGCGTCCCTGAGGACGCAGTTTGGTTGAAAGATCCTGACAGATTCTCTGCACCTCACTGTCAGTAAACAAGTCGAGGAAAAAGTTGGTGATGATTACATCGAATACCATACCCTCGGGAATAGAGCTTTCTGTGCCGTGAACGAATTCAATCCTTGTTCTATATTCCGGAGAAACGTTTCTCTCTGCCAGTCTTAGCATCTCAGAGGAAGCCTCAACGTAGAGGATACTTGCCGACGGGTTCATTTTCCCCAAAACACTCAGAATCCCGCCGGTCCCGCCGCCAATGATAAGGATCACACTGCCAGGGGGCACTTCCGCCAGAAATTCCACCTGGCTGTCATAAATGGCTTGTCCAAACACAAGCTTTGTGAGCGCATCGTAATGGCGGGCAAGCCAATTGAAACCGTTCAATGCGCCGTTCATAAAAGGTAGAGGAGAGGGATAAAAAAGACCGCATCACCCACGATCCGGTAGCGATTGTCTGCGGCCAGGTGTTTTTTAGAAAACAGGATTGCAAGCAGCATCAGGTTCATGGCGATGAAAATGAGTGCAACCGCCGGATCAAAAGACCATAGAACGATACCGGACAAAATGTTCAGCAACCCCAGCAACAGAATTCCGATTCGGGTGGACGCCGGTCCAAACCACGTAACAAAAGAATGCTGTTGTTGGTCCCGGTCCTCATTGTAATCATAGAGTGAAAACAGTAGCAGGTTCATCAGTGCGGTAATGAAAAATTTTCCAATGAGAATGTAGTGGACGAGCTGAAAGTCAAATAAAGTCAGCGCCAAAGAAGGAAGGAGCACGCCAGCGGTATACAACAGGGCGACGAAGAATTCCTTCAAAAATTTGAGGTACCGTTGCGTCGCCAGGTAGGCAAGTACAATGGACCAGAGCATCATACCCATGATCAGGACGCGTTCCGGAACAAACCAGATCAGCGCAAAATCAATTGCAATGATGATGATAAGAACAGATGCAACGACTTTGAAATATTGCTGGTGGAATCGGTGGCGGTCGGTAGATGCGGTGTTGCGAATGGCCCTGGCATCACGCAGATGGTCAATGGTATAAATTATCCAGACCGTTAAAGCAAGTGCCGCGAGGGCGTAAGGAGACACGGTGACGTCGAAGATCCTGGCGAAAAATAACGCGCTGATCACAGCGCCTGCAACGACGTCGATGCTGAGAATATTGATGTATTGATAAAACTGTCTCAAAACATACATAAACTAAAAAGTCTCCGCGCAGGAGACTTTAAAGTTATCATATTTTAATCTTCTATGAGGATTTCAACGCTTCCGCACCGCCAACAATTTCCAGAATTTCCTTGGTGATAGCTGCCTGGCGCGTACGGTTATACGTTAACCGCAGTTGTTTAAGGAGTTCGCCAGTATTCTCTGTTGCCTTATCCATCGCCGTCATCCGTGCACCATTTTCCGCCGCGTTGGAATCAAGAACGGCTTTATAGAGCTGAACTTTCAGAGACTGCGGTATAAGACTGGTGATGATCTCTTCCTGGGAAGGCTGATAGATGTAATCCACGTTTTTGGACGCATCCTTTGTGGACTGAGGAGGCAGAATAGGCAAAAACTGTTCAACCCGTAAGATCTGGGTTGCAATGTTCTTGAACTCATTATACACAAGCATTACCTTATCATATTTGCCATGCTTGTATGCCTCCATCACAAACTCAGCCGCGCGGGAAACATTTTCGAACGACAAAGAACTGAACAGCAATGAGAAATCACCCACCATGGCACACTTGCGTTTACCAAAATAGTCGCTGGATTTCTTTCCGATGGTCAGGACAGTGACGTTACCCTTGGCGAACGCCGCGGAGTATTTTTCATCGATGAGGCGGTTAACGCCTTTGAAGACGCTACTGTTAAAGGATCCGCAAAGTCCGCGGTCAGAGCTTACTGCGATAATCAGAACTTTCTTTTCCTCGCGTACAGCGCTGTACCAGTTGTCGCCGTCTCCATCCAGCTGCGCGGCGGAAAGATTTTGCAGCAACGCATTCAGCTTCTGTGCAAAGGGGCGCATCTGATGAATCCGCTCCTGCGATCTACGCAACTTGGCAGCAGCCACCATTTTCATGGCTTTCGTGATCTGCTGGGTTGAGACCACCGAGGTAATTCTGTTTTTAACTTCCTTTAAACTTGGCATTGGTTACTCCGCTGTTACCCTTTTATAGTATAGAAGTTCAATTCACATTAATAGCGGGCAGAAAGATCTGCCGCCACTTTTTTCATGGTGCTCACATCTGCATCCTCAAATTTGCCTGCGCGCAGGTTGTCAAGAACTTTGGCATGGCTGCCGCGCATCAATTCAAGGAATTCCTTCTCAAATTCTTTCACTTTGTTCACAGGCACCTTGTCCATGAATCCCCGGGTGGATGCAGTGATGATGGCTACCTGTTCTTCAACGGGAACCGGAGCATATTGATCCTGCTTCAGGATCTCTGTGTTTCTGCGTCCGCGTTCGATCGTAAGCTTTGTGGCTGCATCCAGGTCTGATCCGAACTTAGAGAAAGCTTCGAGTTCCCTGAACTGCGCCTGATCAAGTTTCAACGTTCCGGCAACCTTCTTCATTGATTTGATCTGGGCGGATCCACCCACGCGTGATACCGAGATACCCACGTTAATGGCAGGACGGATACCGGCGTTGAACAGGTTCGTTTCAAGGAAGATCTGTCCGTCGGTGATGGAAATCACGTTCGTCGGGATATAAGCCGAAACGTCGCCGGCCTGTGTTTCAATGATGGGCAACGCAGTCAATGATCCTCCACCTTTTACAAGGTGCTTGATGGACGCTGGGAGGTCATTCATATTCCGTGCGATCTCGTCGTTGTTGATGATCTTCGCCGCTCTTTCCAGGAGACGTGAGTGAAGGTAAAATACGTCGCCGGGGTAAGCTTCGCGTCCCGGAGGCCTTCTCAGAAGAAGTGAGACTTCCCGGTATGCAACAGCCTGTTTTGAAAGGTCATCGTAGATTACCAGCGCAGGGCGCCCGGTATCTCTGAAGAATTCACCGATCGCCGCACCGGTAAAAGGCGCAAAGAATTGCATAGGCGCAGGATCGGAAGCCGAAGCGGCAACGATCACAGTATACGCCATAGCGCCTGCTTTCTCCAAAGCGGCGGCCACACTTGCGACGGTAGAGTTTTTCTGACCAATCGCTACGTATATACACAATACAGGCGTCCCTTTTTCGTAGAATTCTTTCTGATTGATGATGGTATCGAGGGCCACGGCAGTCTTACCTGTCTGGCGGTCGCCGATGATCAGCTCGCGCTGGCCGCGGCCAATCGGGATCATCGAGTCAATGGCCTTGATACCAGTTTGCAACGGCTCGTTTACCGGCTGACGGTAAATTACACCCGGCGCTTTTCTCTCAAGGGGCATTTCGTACAGTTTGCCGCTCAACGGACCTTTTCCATCCACAGGTTTGCCAAGCGTATCCACCACGCGGCCAAGCATACCATCTCCTACTTCCACAGCTGCGATCTTGCCTGTGCGCTTTACGGTTGCGCCTTCGCGGATGTCGCGGTAGTCACCGAGTAACACAGCACCTACGTTATCTTCTTCAAGGTTGAGCACCAATCCTCTCAACCCTGTTTCGAATTCAATCAACTCCCCGGCCTGGGCCTGAGTCAATCCGTATATACGGGCAACCCCATCACCAACGGTTAATACCGTACCAACTTCTTCGAGTTCTGCATCGGTACGGGCTTGCGAAAGTTGTTCGCGTAAAATTGCTGATATTTCTTCAGGTCTGATCTCTGCCATCTGAATAGGAGATTATAGTTCTTTAATATAAGGATTCTGACTAAACTTAACTTTCAATGTCTTGAGCTTGCTTTGGATGGAAGCGTCAACCTGACGGTCGCCGACATTCAAAACAAAACCTCCGATCAGATCGGGGTCGACGTTTTCCACCAATTCTATATGCTTTTTGTCGCTGTATTGCTTTACGAGCTTTTCGAATTCCTTTCGCAACGTGTCGTCTAATGGCACCGCAGTTGTAACAGTCGCCTTCCCAACACCTTTATACTCATTATAAGCGTTGTGAAATTCATGTGCGATCGTCACCAGGATCGCTTCCCTGTTCTTGCGCACGATGATATCGAAAAAACTCATCGTCAGGCTATGCACCCTGCCCTGAAAGATCTTCTTCAGGACAGACAGTTTGATATGGTGCTTGATAATGGGATTTTGCAGGAGCAGCACGAGCGGCCGGCTTTTCGAAGCAACTTCAGAAAAGTAAAGCATGTCGCGATGCACCTCTTCCAGTACATTTTGTTGAACTGCCAGGCTGAGGAGGGATTTAACGTATCGGGATGCTGCCCTTGAATCTGCCATACTTTAGTTAACCTTTAAATCTTTCACGTATGCGTCGACCAGGTCTTTCTGAGCCTTGTCGCCGGAGAGGTTCTTCTTCATTAACTTCTCCGCAATCTCCAGTGAGAACATGGCAACCTGAACTTTAACTTCTTTCAGGGCAGCCTGTTTTTCCACGTTGATGGCAGCGCGGGCATCTTCAACGATCTTGTCGGAAGCCTTCTTGGCTTCATGTTGCGCTTCTTCCCTCATCTTAACAGAAATTTCCCGGGCTTCGCGAAGGATCCGGTCGCGCTCTTCGCGCGCTTCCTGCAGCAGTTTTTCGTTATCAGCTTTGAGCTGAGACATCTCATGTCTTGCTTTTTCCGCTGTGTCAAGCGCGTCCTGTATTGACCGCTCACGATCCTGCAGGGAATTGATAATCGGTTTCCAGGCAAGCTTGGCAAGTAGCAAGAACAACAGTATAAACACGATGGTCTGCCAGATGATAAGCCCTATACCAGGGGTTAGAAGTTGCATAGTTTATATCGTATAAAGTTTTAGAATCTGTTAGGAAAAATCCTTGTTGTAACTAAAGAAAACTTGCCTTGGCCCATTGCCGCCGCAAGTTTTCATTACTTTCTTAAGCTGTTTTGAAAGAGATCAGCAGACAGATAACCAGTGCGAAAAGCGCGGCTACCTCGATCAGCGCGGCGATGATCAGCATCGCGCCCTGAATTTTACCGGAAGCTTCCGGCTGACGCGCCATACCTTCCATGGCGGAACCACCAATGCGGCCGATACCGATTCCCGCGCCAATTGCAGCAAGACCGGCACCGATACCAGCACCCATTATCGCGTAGCTGATATCCAATAAAAGTGCAAACAACATAGATTTATTTATTTAAGTTAAACAAGATTCTAATTAATGATGCTCCTCATGCTCGGCCGTCGCCATTCCAATGTACAGGGCTGAAAAGAGCGTGAATACATATGCCTGAATGGCTGCAACCAGTATTTCAATCAGGCTGATAAAGAGTACAATCAACGTTGAACCCAATCCTACCCAATAACTGGCAAACACGAAGGTCAGCGTAATCAGACTAAGCAATACAATATGTCCCGCCGTGATCGCCACAAAAAGACGAACCATCAGGGATATCGGCTTGGTAAAGATCCCGATAATTTCAACCGGTAAAATGATCAGGCGCATCACAAATGGTAGCCCGGGTGTCCAGAAGATGTGCGACCAATAACCGCGATTTCCGCTCACGTTGGTGACAATAAAGGTCATGATCGCAAGTACCATCGTCACGGCGATATTCCCTGTCAGGTTGGCGGCTCCCGGTAAAAGGCCCAACAGATTACCGAACAGGATAAAGAAGAACAGTGTCAACAGGTAAGGGAAAAACCGCTCGTAGCGATGACCAATATTGGGTTTCGCTATTTCATCTCGCACGAAAAGGATAATGGGTTCGAAAAATGACTGCAATCCCCTTGGCGCCCGGCCCCTATTCCTTTTATAGGCGTTGGCTACACTGGTGAATACCAGCAACATCAATGTTGCATTGATGAAGAGCATCGCGACGTTCTTGGTGATCGACAGGTCTAAAACCTCCTTACCGGAATCAGCAAGATAGATATGGTTGTGGTCCAGCTTATATCCATTATAAGGAACCAGGTTATGGTGTTCATCATAAAAGTTGGCGGAAGAGAAGACATCGAGGCCTTTCTCCGCGGAGTAGACGATGATCGGCAGATTGAGCACCAGGCCGTCAGCGAAATGCCATACATGGTCATCCAGAACGTGGTGGATGATCAATTCGCTTACGTTCAGTTTCTCGCCACTTTCCTGCTCATGTTCACCCTGAGCCGCTGAGGTGATCACCCCGGAAAAAATGAAGAGCAAAACAAGAAAAAAGCGGCTGAGACTATTCAAGAAGGCGGTCATTTCGGCTTTTTACAAGGTTTTTAAAATCCGAGCGCAAAGGTATTAATTCTACCTCCACAAAAAAATCTTTTACAGAATTTTTGGCCCGTGTTCAGGCCCCCGGCAAGCGCGAAATTCTCTTGTACAGGAATCCGATTTCAACGGCAGTAAAAAGGAAATAAACGGACAGAAAATACAGGACATTGGCCACCGCTCCGCCCCTGTCATCAAGTACCATGATCAGGTTGTAAGCAAAAAAGGCAACGAGTTTTACGGCCATTGACAGCAGGTAAAGCTGAACAAAAAAGGAAGGCTGTCTGGGCTTGTATAAATAGACAAAGATGACCGTGGTAGCAAACGCCATGAACCATGTAGTCTCAAAAAGAAAAGAGGGGACCTCTGGCACCCACCCCTGACTGACGCTGTATCTGGTCAGCGGCGGCAGCCCTAAAGCCAGTGCCACGATCACAATGATAAAAGGAATCAACTAAGGCTGCCGGTTAATGGATCTGTAAACCTGGTACATGCTCCCGGCAAAGCCCAGAAAACCCAGCAACAACATTAAAAGAGGATATTTATTGCCAAAGTACTGGTCGGCTTTATACCCCAGCCAGCCACAAACGGCAATCGTAACAAGGAGCTGCAGGCCAAGACCGCTATACCTGAGATAGGTATTATATCGATTTGGCTTCCTGCTGGGTGTTGAGGGTCCGGGTTTGCGCGCCATTTTCTGCTATTTTAATCTCCTTCACGGCGGCTCCCATTTTGCAGGAACCATTGAATAACGCTCCGGGCTCCACCACCAGCTTCCCGGTAACAATATCTCCGTGGATTACGGCGGTTGCCTTGAGCACCAGTAGCTCCGCCACCTCGATGCGGCCCTTAACCTCGCCTTCAAGGTCAGCGTTCTGTGCGATTACGTTGCCCTGGATAAAGGAGGAGGGACCCAGCGCTACTTTAGATTTGGATTTAACGTTACCGGTGACTTTTCCTTCGATCCTGATATTACCATAGGTCTCAACATTGCCTTCTAGAAAGGTACCTTTACCGATGGTGTTGCTCGAATTGCTGATCTCTTCGGCCACACGCTTTTCTTCTTTGGAGGTGAACATAAGATTTTAGTTTAAAAAGTGACAAATTCTTCAGGATTCAACGAATTCCCGTTATACCATAATTCAAAATGCAGGTGCGGTCCATTCGTCAGTTCTCCGCTGTTCCCCACCAGTGCAATGATTTCACCCGCATTAACAAAGGTACCAACTTTTTTATAAAGTTCTGCATTGTGCTTATACACCGAAATGAGGTTCGCGCTGTGCTGGATCATGATCACATAGCCAGCATCCTGTGTCCAGGAGGAAAACAGCACGGTGCCATCCGCAATACACTTTACAGGTTCATTGGTCTTGGTAACAATATCCACCCCGTAATGACCCTTTCTGACATTATAGCGGTCGGAGATGAATCCGGTGATCGGCGAGAAGAAAAACGACTCGTGGAGTTCCTGTCTCTTCACATTTGCGAGCGAGATCAATGACATGTCCGATTTCTCAAAGTCCTTTCTGAAGGCAGTATCCGTCGGCTCGAGCTGAACTACCGATGGCCGGTTCAGCGGCTGCGATTCCCCTCTTAAGATCTCGGCGGGATCCTGAAAATCACTTGTGTCTCCACTTAAAACCCGTTGGAAGTTTGCGATGAACCGGTCCTTGCGGTCCACTTCCAGGGCAAGCGAATCCACCTTCAGCGCCAAACCGTACAACTGTTGGTTGAGTACCATTTGCTCGTATTTTGGATCAAACCATTTCTCCAGCACAGTCTCGACCAAAAACAAACTCATTCCGAAAACAGCGATGAACAGCAGGAAGGAAAAAAGAATTAATTTCGAATAAGTAAATCCAAGGCTCGTCTTTTCGGCAAAATTCTCCTCATTGCGAATGATAAGCTGATAGCGGGTGGTGAGCGCGCTGGATAACGTTTTCTTTGCTTTCAAAGGAATGGCATTTTAGACAAAATTAGAGAATCTGCCTGATTATAATATGGAATTTAGGAATTTTGCGTTCTTAAGTAATTAATTCGTCGCTCTTGAAGAATCTGCTGTCATATTCGTGTCTTCTGCTATTTGTGTCACTTCTCTCCTGTTCATCAGAGCGAAATACCTGGACGAGCAAAGCATATCACAACACAACGGCCCATTTCAACGGATATTACTATGCGCTGGAGGAAATCAACAAGGTGGAGAATACCATCCTGACAAGCCATGTTGATGACTATAACCGCATCCTGAAACTATACCCCTCATTTGATTCGACACTCGCAAAAGGCTTTGATAAAGAGATTCAGGAAGCCATTAAAATGGCCAGCATCGCCATTCAGCGACATCCCAACAGCAAGTGGGTGGACGATGCATACATACTGGTGGGCAAAGCCCGCATGTACAGCCTGGATTGGGGGAACGCCATTCAAACCTTCAAGTTTGTCAATACAAATTCAAAGGATAAAGACGCCAAACACCTGGCGATACTGAATCTCGCCAGAACTTATATTGAACACAGGGAGATGAACAATGCGCAGGCTGCCATTGATTTCCTTGAAAAAGCCCGGCTAAGCAAAACGAACAAAAAGAAATTCTTCCTCGAGAAAGCACATTTTTACCAGACACTCGACGACTACGACCGAATGGTGAGGAATCTTACCGCGGCCGATGACCTGCTGAAGAAGAAAGACCGTCGCGGAAGAATATATTTTATCATCGGGCAGGTCTATCAGGAACTTGGCTTTGAGGCCGAAGCATATAATTATTACAAAAAATGTCTGGGTACCAATCCTGAATACGAAGTTGATTTTTATGCCCGCCTCTACATGGCACAGGTTACAGAGATCTCCAGGAACCGCGATGTGAACACAGCGCGGAAATCATTCCGGAAACTTCTCAAAGATTCCAAGAACAAAGATTTTAAAGACAAGATCTATTATGAAATAGGGATTTTTGAATTGAAACAAAATAACATCAGTGGCGCTATCCGCCATCTGAATCAGTCTGTGAGGAGCGGCAACAACAAACGCATTCAGGGAGAAGCCTTTCTGAAACTCGGCGAGATCTACTATGACTCACTGAAGGATTACGAATTGTCGCAGGCATATTATGACAGCGCCATCGCTGCTTTACCGACGGATTATGAAGGTTATGCCGCCATTAAATCCAGGCAGGAAATACTGAATGAATTTGTTCAGCACTTAAAAACAGTGCAATGGCAGGACAGCCTGCTGGCGCTTTCAAACCTGGACTCAGCTGCGCTGCGCGCCAAAGTGGATTCTGTCGTTACGGCTGAAAGAAGGCTGGCAGAATTGAAGGAAGGCAAAAAGAAAAAGCGCCGGAATCGCGTGGATATTGAGACAGTATCGAATGACAATTTCTTTAACAACAGCAGCGAAACAAACGAAGTCTCAGGTGACTGGTATTTTGGCAATCCTGCGTCCATGTCTGCGGGTCAGTCCGAGTTCAGGCGCATCTGGGGCGACATCAAACTGGAAGATAACTGGCGACGGTCCCAACGCATTGCCAACTCCATTGCCGAAAGCACAGATGTCAGCGGCCCCGACACAACAGCCACAGGTGAAACCGCTGCAGCGGAAGTGGCCAATGCCGACCCCGTTGACGTGGCCTTTGCGGGCTTAGACAAAGAAATTCCCCGTACCGAAGAAGCCAGACAGGAGGCGCTTTCAAAAATTGAAGATGCCTACTTCCATCTCGGCGACATCTATAACTTTAAACTCGAGGAAAAGGAAAACGCGGTCGAGATCTACACGCGACTCCTGGACCGTTTTCCTGAGTCGGAATACGAGCCGGAAGTTTTATATACGTTGTATCTGATCACAAGAGACGCCGATTCAACAAAAGCAGAAAATTATGCGGCGCGGCTGATAAAGGATCATCCGAATTCGACCTTTACAAAGATCCTGATCAACCCGGATTATCTCCAGGAATCAAGCCAGGTTGCGGGAAAACAGCAAGCCATCTATAAGGAAGCCTATGAAATCTTTGAAGCTGGTCATTATGATTCGGCAAATCAAATTGTTCACCAGGCCATGCAGTTGGGGGAAACCTCGTTCAATCCAACGCTGCGGCTGCTGCAAATTCTGATCACTGGCGAAACGGAAGACATCAGCAAGTATCAGTATTCTTTACAGGAGTATATTAAAACCTACCCGGAAACAGACCAGGGCAATTACGCCCAGAAGCTCCTGGTTGCCTCCTGGGATTTTGCCGAAGCCGAAGAGAAGCGCCAGGGTATCCGGTTTAATTCGTCTCTGGAACAACCACATTACTTTGTACTGGTCTACCCGCTGAAGAAAGGAATGAATGAATTGACAGCGTCTGCGCTTGAGAACTTGAACAACGCGCATTTCGCCGAATTGAATCTTAAGACAAGCCACCTGGTGTTAAATGACGGGTATGCGCTTACCTTTGTGTCTGACTTGCCTGATAAAAATGCAGCCATGGCGTATTTCCAAACGTTCACCGAAAACCTGCAGGGTAACACTGAACTACGAAACCATAAATTCAATAATTTTGTAATTACTAAAGACAATTTTGACATTTTTTATAGAACCAAAGGCCTGAATGAATACCTCCGTTTCTTCGAAAAGAACTACCAAACGAAAAACCAATAATAACCCGCTGCTTTTAGAGAAATCATGGTTTAAAAAAGCCATTAAGGGAGCCTGGATATTATTTCTTGCCATTATTGTCGGTATACCGCTCTATGTATATACTGTCAGCATCGACCTCTTTGGCCTTTTCGGAAAAATGCCCAGCTATGCGGCGATTGAAAATCCTCAAAATGACTTGTCTTCAGAGTTGATCTCTGCCGATGGCGTCTCTCTCGGTCGGTATTTCCGGTATAACCGCAGCCAGGTAAGTTACGACCAGCTCTCGCCTGATCTCGTCAACACACTGCTGCTTTCGGAAGACCACCGCTTCTACGAACATGCGGGCATGGATTTCTGGGCTTATCCCCGTGTATTCTGGGGAATCCTCACCTTTAATTCCGCCGGTGGTGGGAGTACGATCACACAACAATTGGCAAAGAACCTCTATACCATCAATCCGGAACTCGATGGTCATCTGGCCAACCTGGGGGGACTTGTTCGACGCGTGATCCAGAAGACAAAAGAATGGATTATATCGATCCAGCTGGAAAAGAATTTCACAAAGGAAGAAATCATCACGATGTATCTTAATACCAGTGATTTCAGCAGCAACGCCTATGGTATCAAAGTCGCGGCCGAAACCTATTTCAATAAACAACCCGACAGCCTCAACATCCAGGAATCTGCTGTGCTGGTAGGCATGCTGCAGGCACCCACTTTCTACAATCCGCAGCGGAACCCGCAAAATTCGCTTCGGAAACGAAACGAAGTGCTCTACAAACTGTACTATCATGGATACATCAAGGATAAGACGGGTTATGATTCTATCCGCGCGCTTCCGATAGACCTGGAGTACCAGGTGCAAAACCAGAACAAGGGCATTGCCACATACTTCAGGTCCGTGTTAACCACCTACCTGATGGCATGGTGTAAGGAAAGAGGTTACGACCTCTGGGAGTCGGGATTGAAGATCCATACTACGATTGATAGCCGGATGCAGGAATATGGCGAGCAGGCAGTGGCTGAACACATGGCCGGGCTGCAGAATGAATTTACAAATCAGTGGAAACTCAAGGGCAGCGAGCCTTGGGTGGATGATGACGGTCATGAGATCAAAAGCTTCCTGCAGAAAAAGATCAAAAAGACCGTTGCCTACAAAGCGCTGGTTCAGAAGTACGGTGAGAAATCCGACTCGGTAGAGATCATGCTGAATGTTAAGAAACCCATGACCGTTTTCAGCTGGAAAGGTGAACGCGATACCGTGTTCAGCTCCATGGATTCGCTCCGTTATTATAACCGTTTCCTGCAGACCGGCATGATGTCCATGGATCCCGGAACAGGGGAAATCAAGGCATGGGTCGGTGGTATCGACTTCAAACACTTCAAATACGACCACGTAAAACAATCCACCCGCCAGCCCGGCTCAACCTTCAAGGCTTTTGTCTATGGAAAAGCGATCGAAGACGGGTATTCGCCATGCTATCAGTTACTGGACATAACGCCAGTCATCAAAGTTCCGGGCGGAACATGGTATCCCAAAAATGCTGAGGGCGATTATGGAAGCGGGCAAAAATACAATCTCCGTCAGGCCATGGCCCGCTCCATTAACTCGATCAGCGCGCAATTGATCGACCATGTGAAAGCGCAAAACGTTGTCGACTTTGCAAAACGCCTCGGGATCACCACGCACCTCGAAGCAGTGCCTTCAATCGCGCTGGGAACAAGTGACGTAACATTGCACGATATGGTTTCAGCGTATTCCAGCTTTGTAAATCTGGGTATTCATACCGACCCGTATTTTCTAACGCGCATTGAAGATAAGAATGGAAACGTCATCGAGTCATTCGTTCCAAAAACACGGCAGGCTATGGACGAAAAAACCGCCTACAAAATGATCTATATGCTTCAGGGTGGTGTTGAAGAAGAAGGTGGAACTTCCCGCGCACTGAATTATTCGCTCAAGAAAGACAATGAGATCGGAGGAAAAACAGGAACTACAAACGATGCCTCCGATGGCTGGTATATCGGAATCACCCATAACCTGGTAACAGGCGTATGGGTAGGCGGCGATGAACGCAGCATACACTTCCCCTCCTGGTTCTTCGGACAAGGCGGAAAAACAGCTCGCCCGATATGGGAAAAATACATGTTAAAGGTTTACGAAAATCCGGAAGTAGGATTTGGCAAAGGGCTGTTCAGAAGGCCCAGTACAAGTCTTGATATGACGTTGAACTGTAACCAGTATGCCGAGTCTGACTCCACCTATACCGAACCGCTCAAAGAGATTACACTCGATGATTTTAATTAAGGAGACCCTATGGCCGATATCAGAGAGGCTATCCAGCGCTTACCGGACTCTCCCGGCGTTTACCGCTTTTACAATTCCGGGAATGAGCTGATTTACATCGGTAAAGCCAAGAGCCTCAAGAAAAGGGTCAACAGTTATTTTACCAAAGCTGCCGGGGTAAACAGGAAGACACTCAAGCTCGTTTCAGAAATATCAGGCATCGAATACACGGTGTCTGATACTGAATTCGACGCGCTCTTACTCGAGAATAATTTCATCAAACAAAACCAGCCGAAGTACAACATCCTGCTGAAGGATGACAAAACATTTCCTTACATCTGCATCCTCAAAGAAAGATTTCCACGGATCATTTACACGCGCAAATACATTCCCGAACAGGGGGAATATTTCGGGCCCTATTCGAGTGTATCGGCGATGAAGAATGTATTAGACCTGGTGCGGAAATTATATTCCATCCGTACCTGCAGCCTCCTGCTCAACCAACAGGCAATTGAACAACAGAAATTCAAAGTTTGTCTGGAGTACCACATCGGCAACTGCAAGGCTCCGTGTATCGGAGCTCAGACCGAGGAAGCTTATCAGGAGGAGATCGAGCAGGCAAGGAACATCCTGAAGGGCGATCTCAGTATCGTGCATCGCTACTTCAAAGCACAAATGGAAGATGCGGCAGGCAACATGGAATTTGAAAGAGCACAGCGCTATAAAGAAAAACTGAATACGCTTGAGCGCTTCCAGTCCAAATCAATGGTCGTTAACCGTGCGCTCACCGACATCGACGTGCTCACGATCGCCAGTATCGAAGCCTACGCGTACATCAATTACATGCAGGTGAAAGAGGGGGCGATTGTCTATTCAAAGTCTGTGGAAGTAAAGAAGAAGCTTGACGAATCCGATGAAGAATTACTGGCGTTCGCAGCCCAGGAACTGCGTGTGGGCAACAACAACGTCGTCTACAGCAACATTCAGATCAGCTTGCTGGAGGAAAATGTTGAGAACGTCGTACCAAAGATCGGAGACAAAAAGAAATTGGTGAGCCTTTCGCTACGCAATGCACTGGAGCTCAAGAACGAAAAGGAAATCCTGCGGGAGGGCAAGAAATCGAAACACCTGGAAACCCTCAGCATTCTTCAAAAAGATCTGCATCTGCCTGCCTTGCCACTCGTGATCGAGTGCTTCGACAACTCCAATTTCCAGGGAACCACACCGGTGGCTTCGATGGTGCGTTTCGTAAACGGCAAGGCGGACAAAAAGAATTACAGGCATTTCAATATCAAGACGGTCACTGGCCCGGACGATTTCGCATCGATGAAAGAGATAGTCGGACGCAGATATAAAAGAATTCTCGAGGAAGCAGGACAACTGCCTGATCTTATTCTTGTCGACGGAGGCAAGGGCCAGCTTAGCAGTGCCTGCGAAGCTTTGAAGGAGTTAGGTGTCTATGGGAAAATTCCCATCGCAGGAATCGCTAAGAAGCTCGAAGAAATATATTATCCGGAGGATCCTATTCCCTTACACGTCAGCAAGAAATCACCCGGGTTGCTTTTGTTGCAGCAGGTCCGGGATGAGGCGCACCGTTTCGCAATAAATTTCCATCGCCAGAAGCGGAGTAAGGCTACCATAAAAACGGAGATTGAAGACCTGCATGGTATTGGCAGAAGCACAGCCAACAAGCTGTTGCGTCACTTCAAGTCAGTAAAGAAAATCAAGGAGGCTCCATTCGAGGAACTTGAAACCATCGTCGGCAAGAAAAAGGCCGAAATCGTGAAATCGATGAACTAGCCCTAAAGTCTCCTTCAAGGGATTTAGGGGCCTAGCCCCTTTCAAAAAAAAAGGGACCACAGGTCCCTTCTTTCTATATTTTCTTCGTCCTGGTTAAAACTCCCAGAGGTTGTGCTCTTTCTCCATCAGCTCGAGCTCGGCCCATTCGGTCGCCCAGACAGCCTCGCGCCAGCTCTTGCCGTTCGCAGTGTAGACCTCGAAGATCGTTTCATCATCCGGGTTTTCTATCTTGCGGATGGTGCCATGGAAAAGTCTTAACAAAATGGCATCAGCGAAATTCTTATTCTGCGCTGTGTTCTGCCTGTTGAACCACACTGCCTTTTGCGGGTGGTTACGGAAGACTTTTTCCAGATCCTTGTACTTGAACCACCCCAATTCCTCATCTACCTGCGTAGACGTCTTGGAACCCGGAATGATAATCTGGATAGCCTGAATGTCGTATTTCAGTACTGACCTTCTTCTGTCAAAGATCACATCTTCCACCAGACGCAGGATGTTCATATCCCTTGGCAGGTAGTCGATGGCTTTACCTTCTGACGTAGAAGCCCACTCGTCGGGAGAAGTTTCAGGATTCTTTCCCGTATTGTCAACCAATACACGATAGTTTCTGCCGTTGTAGCTGGCGATCTCATCCGTATACCAGCTGCGGGTAGGATCCCACTGATCATACACTGCGCCCTGGCTCTGTACCAATCGGCCGAGGAATTGTTCCTTGCTGATCTTGGTGGTCAGAGAATCAGACGCGTACACATCCGTGATCTCACCGGATCTTACTGCATCCAGGATGAGCTTTGTAATCTCACCGTTGTTGGCAAAGAACCCTTTGTTTTGCTTCTCCATTAAATCAATGGTCCTCCACACACGAAGCTTATAATGATGCTCGTATTTCGGAATCGGATTGATGGAGTTAGGGTTATACTGTTCTTCAAGCTCAGCCTGGAACGTCCGGGCCACTTCACTTGATTCAACTTCAGCCTGACCCCAGGCCACTGCCGATGCAGCTGAAAGAAGCGTAACAATAAAAAATCTCTTTGCCATATTTAGTTTTATTGAATCGGTACGTTGTGAACCTCGTTCCTCACTTCAACCTTTTCATCCTGTCCCTGATAAGTTCTTCTGGTCACAGTCTTGATCTCGATGACAATTCTGTCACCAGCCTTGAACTGTGCTCTCCAGGGTCCGAGGTCGAGGACTTCATTGGTAGCATTCATACGATTTACCGGAGATGCTCCGCGCGCATGGATCACCTCCATACTGCGAATCCTGTAGACCGCATCCTTAGGAACTTCTTCCTTGAAAGTAGGGTCCGGCTCGGGCACTACACGCAATCCCGTCAGTGATCCGCCGCGGACGCCGACTTTTTTATCGATCTCTTTTCCTGCATTGTCGCGGATGATATACCGCGGCAGCGGAATAGGCTTCACATCAAAGGCAACTGAACCAAGGCCTGTTCCGGCATTGTTTACATTTACGCTGATCTTCCTTTGTGACGGGATGATCGTGACCTTTCCTGGCTTATCACCCTTGATGATATCAGCACCCTGTGCGCTGAAATTGGGGTTGTAATTTGTTCCAAGAGCAGGTACTTCAATATTTACCGTATTTCCGCAGTTCATATACAGAGTAGGAGCGTTACCTGTCGTTACCTTGATAACGGGTTGGGCGACGAAATATTCCACCTGTTGTCTTAACGTTGTATCCGGCAATTTAATCTCTGCCATGAAGGTTTTCTTCGCCAGCAGCGTTTTGGGATCATACGATCCGGCTGTCGCGGTGAACTCCACTTTACCCATCCGTACACCAGAGGGGTCATTGAAAAGATCAAGTTTCTGACCGTCTCTGAACATCTCAGGATTGAAGGATGATGAAGATGCGGAGATGAACAGATCCGCCTCATACTTTGCACCGGCAGCCACCACGGAAGACTTCGTTCTTACCATAGGCACCATGTTGTCAAAGCTAACCTTACCGATACCTGCGTCTGCCAGGAGCTTATCCAACGCTCTTGTTTCGTAGTCCAGGATCTCCGTTTGGATCTGGGTTACAGAGGTGAGCGCTGCAATCGCAGGAGTGTTTTCAAAAGTAAAGGTCAAGAAATCCTTGTTAGCGTGGTCTTCATCGGTCGCGAAGAGCGGCATATCCTTAGGTCTTCTTGCCAGACTCTCGAATTTCAGACCTGCGTAGCTTTCAAGTTCTTTAACATAGTTGTTCAACAGCTTTTCAAAGTCTTTGCCGGTATTTTCTGTTACCATCATGGCAGCCACTTTGGAGCTATGGTCATTGATAAAGGCTTCGTTGATGCGATCCGTATTGGACTTTTTCATCATCTCACTCTTCAACTTATCGATACCTGATAAAGTAGTGGCTGTGAGATCACGCACCTTCTGTGCGTTCTCACGGGCTTTCACTACCCGCGCGTTCTGGCTTTTACCTGCCTCTTTTACAATTTCATTGAGGGTAGCCGCGTTCTTGGTGTTCGTGTCATCAATTACATGCACCATGGTTTCATTGATGATCGCAAACTTCTCCAGCACCGCGCTACTTACCTGTAAGGCAAGGAGAGCGGTGAGTACAAGGTACATCATCCCGATCATCTTTTGCCTTGGTGTTTCCTTACCGCCTGCCATATTCGTTTAGTATTTGAATATTAATGTGGAAATCAAATTAGAATTAGTTAGCGCCACCTTTCATGGCAGTGAGCATGCTGCCATAAACTTTGTTCAACGCTGTGATGTTATCGGTTAATTTTCCGAGTTCAGAAGTGAACTTTGCTGTGTTATCGCCAACCTTTGAAAGACCAGTCATTGCACCGGTTAAGCTTTCATAGAATTTGTTCATGTTTTTCACATGGCTGTCGGCATCCTTCAATTCCATTTCATATACAGAATTGAGTGCAGCAAGGTTTTTGGTTACTTTCTGAACCTGGCTGTGATATTCACCTGCATCTTTTGATGCATCAGCCATGGAAGACACAGCTTTGATGGCGATGTCATATGACTTGTTCATCTCAGCAAGTGATTTGGAGGCTGACTGAACGTTCTTTGCATAATCGTTGGTAGCCACGGCAGCGTCAGAAAGATTGTTCATCTTCTTGGCAGACTCAGCCAGGTTGTTCAAACCTTTTCCAAGGCTGTCGAGCAGCTCGGGGCCGATCTTTGCTTTTTCAAGCGATGCATCCAGTTGTTGTGTCAGTGACGCGCCGCCTTGTTTGTTAGATATACGGGGTGCTACGGTAGGAGCTTCATATTCCTCAGCCAATTCAGGATAAACTTTTGACCAATCAACTTCCTGGTGAGGGGGTTCAAATGCACTCAGGAAGAAGATAATCGCCTCTGTTCCAAGACCAATCATCAACATCTCATCAGCACCAGTCAAGTGAAGGATCTTGAACAACGCACCGATGATAACAACAGCCGCACCAATACCATATACTTTCGGCATGATGGTCTTGTAGAGAAGCTCGGTAAATCCGCCTTTTTTCTTGCTCATTTTCGTAAGGTTTAAGTCTTAATGTATTAAGTGTATAGGGGTTTGAAAATACTCGTTAAAATTCTTGTCCGGATGAACGACCCAGGTGCGTGAGTGCACACCTGAATCCGATGTATGCACGGGTGGAGTCCTTGAACTCATATGTACGCGTACCGGTTTCGAGGTAGTAAGCGACATCCTTCCAGGAGCCACCGCGGATCACCTTTTTAGGTGGAATGCGCGGATCATATTCACTGCTTTCAGGATTGGTTCTTTTGTCAATATACTGGGGGTTCAGATCCCATACGGTAGGTACAGAAGCCGGGTTGAAGTCATCGAGACACCATTCCGCTGCATTTCCTGCCATATCATAGAGGCCGAAGTCGTTCGGAAAATAGGATTGCACAGGAGACGAATAAGCGAAGCCATCATCGTAAAAATTACCACGTCCGGGCTTGAAGTTGGCAAGCATACAGCCCTTTGAGTTCCTGATATAAGGATTTCCCCAGGGATATTTTGCCATATCGCGGCCACCGCGGGCGGCGTATTCCCATTCTGCTTCTGAAGGCAGCCTGAACTCAGGCATGGGGAAATCACCAACACTCTTTCTGTAATCATTCAGGTATGCCGTCCTCCACTTTCCGAAAAACACGGCTGCATCCCAGTTCACGCCCACCACAGGGTAGTCGTCATATCCGGGGTGCCAGTAGTAATAATCCTGGATCGGGTCGCCCATGTGGTGAGCAAAGTCCTTCACCCACACAGTCGTGTCAGGATAATACTCCTGACGGAAAGTCTCAGGATCGATCGTTTCGAAGCCTTCAATCGTACCGGCATCGACCAAAAAGAAGTTCGTAAACTGGCGATATTCATTATTGGTGATCTCAGTGTCATCCATGAAGAAGGAACCGATGGTCACCTGCTTGTTGAAATTGATCTGCGTAGAGGCAGGGTCTTCATCCGCCTGACCCATGTGAAAGGTACCAGCCGGTATCGGAACCATACCATAAGGAATAGTCATAACCCATCCCTCCCGTCCAGGGACACCCACGAGTTCTCCCTGATCTCCGCCTCCTTGACCACCCAAGCCAAGCAGACCACAAGCGCTGGCCAGAGCACCTGCAATGACTAAGACTAACTTAGAAGAAACAGATCTATTCATATACATTGAATGTTTCACAGACTCGAAAGATAAGTTAATTATGCCTTTACTTTTTTATAAAATGACTACCAAATTCCACAAAATCAGCCTAAAACCCAAATTTACTGCCGCTTAGTGTCTGTATCGAGGGGTCCGAACGACTTTTTTCCCGGTTGCATAAACAGGCAACTGATAACTCAACAACAGCTCATGCGAAAAGTTTTCTTTGGCTTCCTGATCCTTCACAACCACATCAATCGCGTATCCAAGCTTTAATGACTTATCTTTCAGGAAGCTGTATCCCAGCAAAACATTGGCGGCCTCTGATTGTCTAAACGATAATCCCGCCCACATCTTATCTTTCAGTGTTGCAATAACGCCCAAATCAAAAGAATATTCTTTGAAATCGGTTTTTACAAGGACTGTTGGGGTGAGTGTAAGGTCAAAATTGACCTCATAATAATACCCCCCGGTGAAATTCAAATGGTTCTCCAGGGCATTGCGGGCCTGATTGATCCCGAAATCGAATTCCGCACGCGTCAGGTGATTTATTCCGGCTCCGAGATAGAACTTCTCGGCCCTGTAAAATAATCCAAACCCCACATCGGGCCTGATCTGCGACTCTTTGCCCTCTCTACCGCTCAGCAATGGGTCATCCGGATGGATGGCCCGGTACTGGTCGTAATTGATGGACTGGGAGTAAAACCCGACCTTTAAACCAAAACTTAATTTCGAATCCTTCAGCCCCAGGTGATATGCGTACATCGCATGTGCTTCTATATTATTCTGAGGGCCGAGCTTGTCATTGACAGCGTAGACGCCAAATCCACTTTTAAGTTTGTATATAGGAGAATTGAAGCTGATCAGTTGCGTGGTAGGGGCACCTCCGTCGTTGAAGCTGGATTCGTATCCCAACCACTGGCTTCGGTGCATCGCCGTGAGCTGCGTAACACCCTCAACACCTGCAAAGGCTGGAGTCACGTACAGGCTGTTGAACATATACTGCGTAAATTGAGGATCCTGCTGCGCTTGCGCGGACAGGCCGGATACCACAATTGCCAGAGTATAAAAAGTGCGTTGCAGCATTATGAGGTTAAAAAATAGAATTTAAAGTAAAGGCTTTTTTAGGATACTTTCAACAGGATGTAATTAAAGTGTAATAAAAAACCTCACATTGTAAATTCCAATCAATGAAGCGGTTACTTAACCCCGTTAGCCTTCTTTATATACAGTTCTAACGCTCCGGTCATCGATGGCGCGTTGGGCAGCGGAGCTTCAATATCCAGGATCAGACCTGCATCTCGCACCGCCTTGGCAGTAGTAGGACCAAACGCAGCAATACGGGTGTTGTTTTGCTTGAACTCAGGAAAATTCACATACAGGGAGTTGATGCCGGAAGGGCTGAAAAAAGCGAGAATGTCATAAAACACCTCTTTCAGGTCAGAAAGGTCTGCGGCAACGGTGTGATAGATGACAGCTTCAGTGTAATTGTATCCGTTATCGCGCAAATAGTCAGGAATATCGTTCTTGCGGATGTCTGAGCAGGGGAAGAGATATTTCTCGTTCTTGTGTTTCTTCAACATCTCAAGAAGATCCTGAGCAGTTTTGGTACCCGTAAAGATCTTCCTTTTGCGAATCACTATATATTTCTGCAGATAGTTCGAGGTCTGTTCAGAAATACAGAAATACTTCATCTCAGGAGGCATCTCGACTTTCAGTTCCTGGCAGATATGGAAGAAATGGTCCACCGCATTTCTGCTGGTAAAAATAATGGCAGTGTGATTCAGTATGTCGATCTTCTGCTTGCGGAACTCTTTCACCGGCACCGGCTCAACCTGAATAAAAGGCCTGAAGTCAATTTTGATATTGAACTTTTCAGACAACTTAAGATAGGGAGAGTTAGCATCAGCAGGAGCTTCTTGGGTAACCAGGATGCTCTTGACCTTTCGCATCCTGTCAGTAGCAATTTCACTCATATCAGCACGTAACGTAATCTTAGCTATTGGAACAGTACCTTAACGGTAATTAATAACGGAATAATTTCTGTCGCACAAAGGTACGAAAATAAATGGAACATGGAATGCCCGCTCCTGGCACTAAGTTTAAAATAGGCCACGATGATCCAGACGATCAGCGCTACGATCACCAAAGAAAGAAACATCACAAAAGTATCTGGACTGTCGCCACGGGAAATAAAATACATAAAAAGAACGATGGTGCCAGCGCCGAACACGACCAGCAACAACCTGATCCAGTTAAAAAAATGAAAACGCGCCATCCCGCGAAATCCAAATAACCGCGTCAGCGAAAAGATGATGAAGAGCTTTGCAATCAGGGCTACAAACACAAATCCACTGAGCTTCAGCCATTGAACCCAAATCATCCAGAAGCCGGAAGCGTGGAAGCGTATGGGCAAGGCGTAGTCGACTGGCAGGTTATAGAGAATGATCAGAAGATAAAGTCCGATCACGAGACTGCACAAAATGTAAAACTGAATGTTCGAACTGCTGGTTAGCCGCGCGCTGGTCTGCCCGTCATCAGCCTCACGCGCAGTGAGCATCCTGGAAAGTGTAAAGTAATCTGCAGAAAGCTTTGGGTACAAGCGCACGAGCAAGAGAAAAAACAAGATGATCGTCAATCCGCAGATGACCACGAAGTCGCGCAAGAAAGAGTATGGTTTGCCCGCATTTTCATCCTCACGGGATACCAGCGGTTCCAAAGACACTATTTCAGCGCGCAAATCCCGCTCGTTAATCTTATCCTGACGAATCGCCATGCGATAGGTGGGGCTGTGAATGACACCCGAGATGCTATCGATGTTGAGCACCACGCGGCCCTGATATTCCGCCATAACCTTTCCATTGACAAAAAGAAAATAAGGCTCGCTCGATTCCAACAGCAGCAACTTGCCGCCAAAGCGGCCCCGATCCAATTCGAAATAAATTGTGTTCAACCCTGTGAAGGGCAACGCACTGAGAGGTTTGTAAGAACCGTCTTCAAACGTCATCCATTCAGTACGCAAATCCTGAAAGGTCGTGAATTTTTCCTGCGCGAAAACGCTTAAGTGTAAAAGGAACAAACAGGAAATGGAAAAGATGCGGGGCCACATAAGCGCAAAAGTATAAGAATTGCACGAATGGCCGAAATACACGTAAGTTTAACCCGATTATGGCCGGAATCTATCTTCATATTCCCTTTTGTAAACAAGCGTGCTACTACTGTGACTTCCACTTCTCTACCAATACCGGGATCAGGACCGATCTGGTGCGCGCCATGGGTGAGGAAATTTTACTACAACGGAATTATCTTCGCGGTGAAATAATTGATACGATCTATTTCGGAGGAGGCACGCCCTCGCTACTGGAACCGGGAGAGCTCGAACTCCTCCTCGGCCTCATTTACAAGACACACCGCGTCAGGGAGGCAGCGGAGGTTACATTAGAAGCCAACCCGGATGACCTCAGCACTGAAAAGTTAAAAGATATCCGGAGCATCGGAATCAACAGGCTCAGCATCGGAATTCAGTCTTTTGACGATCGTATCCTTCACTATCTTAACCGGGTTCATCTGGCCGAGGCCGCGATCAGGGCGGTGAGGGATGCACAGGCAACCGGGTTCGACAACATCAGCATCGATCTCATTTACGCCATCCCGGGATTATCATCTGAAAACTGGAAGTGGAACATTGATCAGGCCATCGCGCTGCAACCGCAGCACATCTCCGCCTATACGTTAACCATTGAAGATAAAACCACTTTCGGAAAATGGCTGGCGAAAGGAAAGCTACAGCCAGTAGATGAACCGTTGGCCGCCGGACAACAGGAAATGTTGACGGAGTCGCTTTCCTTGGCAGGCTACAGGCAATATGAGATCTCGAACTTTGCATTGCCGGGCTTTGAGTCGCGGCACAACAGTGGCTACTGGAAGGGTGACAAATACCTCGGTATCGGTCCGAGTGCACATTCCTATGATCAGGAAAGCCGCCAGCATAACATTGAAAACAACCACCTCTATGTACGATCGATTACGGAAAAGAAAATTCCTTCTGTGACGGAGGTACTCAAAAGAAGCGATCAGATCAATGAATACATTCTGACGTCGCTGCGCACGTGCGAGGGTTGCGATCTGCAAAAACTGAAGCAGGATTTTAATTACGATCTGATCACTGAACACGGAAAATATATCAGTGAACTACAAAACCGCAACCTGATTTCCCTTCAACCGCCCCGGATGAAGCTGACCGAAGCAGGGAGACTTCTCGCCGACAAGATCTCCTCCGATCTTTTTTTGATCGAATAGGCGCTGGTTTGTGCCCCGTTTTCGTAACTTCGTAATTAAACCGCCCCATGGATTCCTCCGAAGAAAAGAAAGTATTTATGCTCCTTAAATCTGTGATCTTTCATTATCACGGATTGGACGAAGCTGAAAAGGGCGAGCTGGAAAAAACGTCGAAAGATCTCAATGCCATTGCAGAGTATCATTGGGCACTTGAATTCATATCTCAGGATTATATCACTGCCTTTGACCGCGCGCGCGATTACCTGAACCTCATCATCGGCGATTACCCCAAGAATAAAAGGGTTCAACTGATCACCATGGTCTGGGAGGCAAACAATCAGAAAGGATACGTGACAGAAATGGAGGCGACAGCCATGCTCAGGCTTGCGCGCGACTGGAATGTGAAAGAAGAACTTATCGGCCTCGTGCTAAAATGACGCATTGCTGACGGCGACCGCTATTTTGGAATCCGCAGTGCCATAATACAACAACCACCGGCCCCGGAAAGGCACCATTCCTTCAAGAAAGCAAACCTGATTTACCTGACCCGTTATTTCGTAATCCTTGTCCGGCCTGATAAAAGGCGATTCCAACCGACCGACTACCTGCTGCGGGTTCGCCTTGTCAAACAGGGCCTGTCCACCGCAATAAGCCCCTTTCGCATATTGCGGATCGCCACCTTCCTCTGCGTTCATACCGTTGTATATCAGAACGATACCGCTATCTGTCAAGAGTGCGAAAGGTCCGCTTTCCACCAGGCGGCTATCGAAATAATCTTTCCGCGGTCTCAGCACCGGTTTTAAAACCCCGCCTTCCTCAACCGGTTTCCAATGAAGCAGGTCTTCGGAAGTAGCCATGAAGAGATCTGTGTCTCCGAAGTACATCCAGTAAAGGCCATTGATCTTTTGTGCGATCATCCGCGTCCCATCCCGCCGCGCAACGATAGCCCCTGACTTGCTCCACGCATCCTTGTATTTGCCATTCAGTACCGTACCCCTTTTCGTCCAATGGATTAAATCAGGGGAGGTGGCCAACAATAAACGCGCGGTTTTTCCATCATAAGCCGTATAGGTCATGATATAATTGCCCTGCTCATCTTCAACCACACGGGGATCTTCGATACCTCCTTCCCATTCGTAAACTTTCAGGCTGTCATTGGCTGGATAAAGGACCGGCTCATCCATCTTCGAAAAGTTTAGCCCGTCGCTGCTAACGGCCAGGCCTATGCGTGATGTGCCTGCATGCTTTCCGACCTTGTCTTCCGCACGGTACAATAAGAATACCTTTCCCTCCCGGACTACCGCCGCGGGATTAAAAACGTCTTTTGCTTCCCACGCTACTGTTTTGCCCAGCACGGGGCAATCAAACAGAAGTTCACCGGCAGTCAGGACCGGATTAACGCTATCCACCTTGTTGAAAGGCAATATTGCCCATGTAGTATCAGCACCGGATTCGGATAATTCTTTTTGATTTTCTTTTGAAGATTGACAGGCTGTGATCCATAGTAATACTATGAACGGACAAATCAAAAGCGTCGCTTTTCGTCTCATCATTTGTATATTTCGCCACACAAGGTACCAATGAAAACAAAAAAGAAAAAGAAAGAAGATAACGTGCTGCAGAAGGCATTGGAGGAGGAGAACCTTATCCGCACGGCTTTTAAAGATAAAGACTGGGCTGAGATCAAGGGGGCAAACAGCTGGATGATCTTCAAGGTCATGTCAGAGTTTGTAGAGGGTATGGAAAAACTCGCGAAGATCGGCCCTTGTGTAACCATCTTTGGTTCAGCCCGCACCAAACCTTCACACCAGAATTACAAAATGGCCGAAGAGATGGCGTATCAACTTGTGCAGCACGGCTACGGCGTCATCACCGGAGGTGGTCCCGGCATTATGGAAGCGGGCAACAAAGGCGCACACAGGGCCGGGGGAAAGTCTGTTGGTCTCAACATTTTCCTTCCCTTCGAACAGCAGGGCAATATTTATATCGACAAGGACAAGCTCATTACCTTCGATTACTTTTTTGTGCGCAAGGTGATGTTCGTTAAATACTCTCAGGGTTTTATCGTGATGCCAGGAGGTTTTGGAACCCTCGATGAACTCACCGAAGCGCTCACACTGATCCAGACAAAAAAGATCGGGCGCTTTCCCATTGTCATGGTGGGTAAAAAATACTGGAAGGGCCTCGTCGACTGGATCAAGAAAGTACTGATCATGGAAAAAATGATCCATCCTGAAGATATGGATTTGTTTATCGTCGTAGACAGACCCGAAGATGCTGTCAAAGCCATTGATGATTTCTATTCAAAATACCTTTTGTCTCCTAACTTTTAATGAAAAACTTTTCAGACTACCTTTCGTTCGTCACATTGCTGATACTCTTTGGATACATATCCTTTAATGAAATACGGCACCGTTCTCAACCTACTAAAATCTCAGATGAAAGTGTTGCGGAAATGCAGTACCCGGTGGAGGATGGTTTTTACCCGGCACGCTCACTCGATGTTCCCAGGAACCTGACTTTCGCGGGCGAACCCGTGCCCCTTGACATCTCCGATGTGTATGAGCGGCTGGATAAGGAGCTGCAGATCAACACGTACTTTCACAGCAATACTATCTTTCTCATCAAGCGTGCCAACCGATGGCTGCCGCAGATCGAGAAGATTCTCAAGGACAATGATGTGCCGGAAGATTTCAAATACCTCCCGCTCATTGAAAGCAATTTACTCAATGATGTGTCTCCAAAAAATGCTGTTGGTTACTGGCAGATCTTAAAGGATGCCGGAAAAGAAAACGGCCTGGAGATCACCGATGAAGTTGACGAGCGGTATGATCCCTTAAAGGCAACAAAGGCAGCGTGCCGATACCTCAAACAGGCGCATCGCAAATTTGGAAACTGGACGCTGGTCGCAGCTTCCTACAATCGCGGCATGGGCGGGATCGAACGCGCCATCGAGAATCAAAGGGTCAATTCGTATTACGATCTCTATCTCAATGAAGAAACCTCGCGGTATGTCTTCAGGATTCTCGCCATAAAGGAAATTGTTCAGAATCCGTTGAAATATGGCTTCAGGGTTGACCCGAAGCACCTATACCAGGAGGAGCCGCTCCGTTACGTCGAAGTCGGTGAAACGATACGGGACCTGGTGATCTTTGCAAAACAAAACGACACAAACTACAAACTTCTCAAGAGGCTTAATCCGTGGTTGCGCGAGGACAAGCTCACCATTCGCAAGGGCAAACAATACAAAATTGCAATCCCCGAATAATCCTCAAAAAAAAATATACACATCATGAGACCATACATTTTAGCTGAAAATCACTGGAAGACCGTTAAGGAAACTGCTTATGAAGTGGCAGTCTTGCCGTGGGGTGCGTGCGAAGCGCATAATTATCATTTGCCTTATGGCACCGACATCATTGAAGCGCAGGAAGTAGCTGCGGAAGCTGCGCGCATTGCGTGGGAAAGTGGCCGCAAGATCACGGTCCTTCCCTGTATACCTTTCGGTGTAAACACGGGCCAGTTCGATGTAAAGCTTGACATGAATATGAATCCCAGCACGCAGCTGGCGATCCTGCGCGATATTGTCGATGTCTTGAATCGCCAGGGGATCTATAAACTGATCATTTTGAACAGCCACGGAGGCAATGACTTCAAGACCATGATCCGGGAGCTTGGCCTTCAGTTTCCGAAGATGTTCTTATGCTCCTGCAACTGGTATCAATCTGTTGACCAGAAAGATTTCTTCGACAACAAAGACGATCATGCCGGTGAGATGGAAACCAGTGTTATCCTGCACCTGACACCACAGTTGGTGAGACCTTTGTCTGAGGCGGGCGACGGGGCCGCAAAAAAATTCAGGATGGCAGGCATTCGCGAAGGCTGGGCCTGGGCTGAACGCAAATGGCTACAGGTGACAAAAGATACCGGCGTGGGTGATCCCAGAAAAGCCACGGCTGAAAAAGGGGCAAAGTTCTTCAAGGCTGTAACCCAGAAGGTAGCGCTGTTCTTTAATGAAGTCGCGGATGCGGATCGGAATGACCTGTATGCGTGAAATCGTCAATTGTGAATGGGCGAGTGCGTTGAATGCGACTCCTTTGCATAGCGGGATGGGTGCGGAGATCTGGTGGCGGTCAGTTGTCAATGGTGCGTGGCCGGGTGCACGCCGTATGTTTGCTATTCATAGTGGGCGACGTCAATCGTGAACCGCTAATGTCTCACAAGACTTACCTTCCTCAGCTAAAAGCGCATGAAGTGATGAAAAGCAAAGCGAATTAGCCGCACGAACTACTCACCAATCACTACTCACCACTCACTACTCGCCCGGAGCGGAACTGACCTCGGCAGCATCTGCCTTGGTAACCCAGAAATTATTATACCCTTCACCCACCTGGATGCCGACCTGCTGATAGGCAAGCAATTCAAGGATCGCGAGGAAATTGAAGATCAAACCGATACGCGTGGGGAAAGCCTGCAGCAACTCCACAAATGACAGACGCTCCTTCCTGCTGATCTCGTCAATCACATATTTTTTCTGGTTCTCAATCGTATAAGGATATTGAACTACCTGGTGAACAGGTTTATTTTTCTCAGCCTCAAAACGCTTGATGACTTTTTCAAAGACCGTCATCAGCTTGAATATCGTTACGTCCTGAAGTTCTGCTTCCACATTCGTAACCTCGGCAAGTGATTTCAATTCCTTGATGATGTTACCGCGCTTTTCTTTCATGAGCTCGGCTTCTTCCATCTTATGGAAAACATCCACCACCGACTTGTATTTCTTGTATTCAAGCAGGTGTTTCACCAGCTCTTCGCGCGGATCAATTTCATTGCCCGCTTCATCCAGCTGTGGACGTGGCAGCAGCATCTTTGATTTGATGCGCATGAGCGTAGCAGCCACCAGGATAAATTCACTGGCAACCTCGATGTTGAGGTGCTCCATATGGTGCACATACTGGAGGAAATCTTCGGTGATCCTGTAGATCGGAATATCGTAAATATCAAGTTCGTCCCTTTCGATGAAGAACAGGAGGAGATCAAAAGGTCCCTCAAATAAGGGCAGCTTGATTTCGAAGTTTTCTTGTGTTACCATGACGGCACAAATTTATTTATAATCCTCCAAAATCCTTATCATTGGAGAAATAAGTAATTTTGCGGGAACAGCCGGGTAAATTGCGGAACACTTATTCTCATTTGCTGTTAAAGAATAAAAACAACCCAGAACGAATGCTCATTACACCGGGTAAACTTTTGGCCCAAATTAACACGCCTGATGACCTTAAAAAGCTCGATCCGGTTCAATTGGTGCAGCTAAGCGAGGAATTACGCCAATTTATCATTGACAACGTTTCTGTCTATGGGGGCCATTTTGGCGCCAGTCTGGGGGTTGTTGAACTTACAGTAGCCTTACATTATGTATTTAATACGCCTTATGACCAACTGGTTTGGGATGTTGGCCATCAGGCTTATGGTCATAAAATCCTGACCGGCAGGCGCGATCAGTTTCATTCGAACCGGCTGTATGGCGGACTGTCAGGTTTCCCAAAAAGGACTGAAAGCCCCTATGATACCTTCGGCGTGGGCCATTCCTCGACCTCTGTTTCAGCGGCCCTGGGGATGGCAGCTGCCTCGCGATATCTGGAGGCAGGAGACCGGCAACACATTGCTGTGATCGGCGATGGTGCAATGACCGGAGGGATGGCATTTGAAGCCATGAACCACGCAGGTGTATCGGATACGAACCTGCTGATCATCCTCAACGACAATTGTATGTCCATTGACCCCAACGTGGGTGCATTAAAGGATTACCTCACCGATATCACGACCTCCCGCACATACAATAAGATCAAAGATGACGTGTGGAAGCTTCTTGGGAAGCTTTCAAATTTTGGAAAGAGTGCTCAGGAGATTGTTTCCAAACTGGAAAATGGCATTAAGTCTACACTGCTTAGCCAGAGTAATTTCTTTGAGTCTTTAAACCTGCGGTATTTCGGGCCCGTCGACGGTCATGACGTAGACCACCTGGTGACGATCCTGGGAGATCTGAAGAATATCAAAGGCCCTAAAATACTCCACTGCGTTACCGTTAAAGGCAAGGGATTCGGGCCGGCCGAAAAAGGAAATGCCACAACGTGGCACGCGCCCGGCACCTTTGATAAGATCTCAGGAGAGATCTACCAGAAAGTTGAGGAAACACCCCAGCCTCCCAAGTACCAGGACGTTTTCGGACATACCCTTGTTGAACTTGCCCGGACCAATGACAAGATCATTGGCATCACCCCTGCTATGCCGTCAGGCTCCTCCATGAACATCATGATGCGGGAGATGCCGGAAAGGGCCTTTGATGTGGGCATTGCAGAACAGCATGCAGTGACTTTTTCAGCAGGACTTGCAACACAGGGGCTGATTCCTTTCTGCAATATCTATAGCTCCTTTATGCAACGCGCCTATGACCAGGTGGTCCACGACGTGTGCATTCAGAATTTGCCCGTGAATTTTTTCCTTGACAGGGCAGGCTTTGCAGGGGCAGACGGACCGACGCATCACGGCGCTTATGATCTGGCTTTTTTCCGCTGTCTTCCGAATATGATCGTTTCCTCCCCGATGAACGAGGCGGAGTTAAGGAATCTGATGTTTACGGCACAACTTGCGAGAAAAGAGAAAGCCTTCTCCATTCGTTATCCCCGCGGTAAAGGCGTCATGAGTAACTGGCGTACGCCCATGGAGGAGATCCCGATCGGAAAAGGACGGAAATTAAGGGAGGGTGATGAAATTGTGTTGCTCACCATTGGCCATATCGGAAATTATGCCGTGGAGGTGTGCAACCGCCTGGCAAAAAAGAATATCGAGGTGGGTCACTACGATATGCGTTTTGTAAAACCGATTGATGAGGATATCCTGCATGAGGTGTTCACGACGTATAAAAAAATCATCACGATTGAAGATGGTTGCGTCCAGGGTGGATTTGGCAGCGCTGTGCTGGAATTTATGGCCGACAACAATTACCAGGCAGAAGTAAAACGACTGGGTATCCCTGACCGCATTGTAGAGCATGGCGAGCAGATCGAATTACACCGCGAGTGTGGTTTCGATCCTGATGGTATCGAAAAGTCAGTCGTGGAAATGCTCGAATCCGTTTCGCGCTCACTATAATGGCCAGCATTAATTACCGGGAACAGGGAAGTGGAACGACTGTGATATTGATTCACGGGTTCCCACTCAATCAGCTGATGTGGAATGATTTCGAGGAGAAACTGAGTGACACGCTGCAGGTCGTAACAATTGATCTGCCGGGTTTCGGAAAAAGCCCGGGACTGCCCGAAGGTTTCTCCATCGACGACGTCGCCCGCGTGGTACTCGGATGGATCAGGGAAAGAGAATACCTGAATCCCGTAATCGTAGGTCACTCACTGGGCGGGTATGTTACACTTGCCATGGCAGAACAGGATAAAAACGCCCTTGGCGGAATCTGCCTCTTTCATTCCACTGCGCTGGCCGACTCCCGGGAGAAGAAACAATCACGTGATAAAGTTCTGGAATTTATAGCGAAGCAAGACGTACAGGCCTTTACCTCGAACTTCATCGGCCCACTCTACGCAGACCCGCAGCATAGCTCCATCACAAAAGTGAAAAACATTGCAGTCCAGTCTTCCAGGGAAAGCGTTGTGGGCTATACAAAAGCAATGCGAGACAGGAAGCAGCGAACAAACGTATTGGCTGACTTCCATAGACCCATCCTTTTTCTGGCGGGCGAAAAAGATCCTGGTATTCCCCCTGGAACCATTGTTGAGCAAGCAACCCTCAACCCACTGGCCGAAGCCCTGATCCTGCCCGACGTGGGCCATATGGGCATGTTCGAAGCCGAGGGGCCATGCCTGAAAAAAATTATTGATTTCGCGAAGCGTTGCGCGGTTACCTTTTGAAGGTACACTGTATAGAACCGGTCCCTACCATTGAGGAATTGGATTTGCCGCGGGTGAAGAATAAAATTCATATCATTTACCGAATAATCCTGCTCCTAACTGTAGGTAAAGTTAAAACGGCCTTATATATTTGCTAAAGTGGAATAAATAAAAACTAACCGATAACCATGGGAGAACAATACGCACCTTGGAATGAAATGGCAAAGAATATCGCCTATGGAGCTTGGGCGATCGCCGTGTTGATTGTAATAGGTCACATCATCAGGCTTAGCACGATGAATGATGCTAAAGTCAAATACGACTTTATCAATCGAAGCGAGATAATGACACTTTGGGTGGCCTCCGTTATCCTTATTATTGGATGTTGCTTCTTTGCGAACTCGAACGTTACCGAATTAAGCGCATTGTGGATTTTTGTTCGTGGATTCCTCAGCGTATCCATGGGTATGATCGTTGCATTGATCGTCCAGAATCTTTTAAAATTCTACTATCCTTTCTACATCGAAAAGAGGCTGAAGGTTTTGCGTTACAGGCCACGCATCTCCCCGAAAACCGGCAAAGCCATGAAGCTGCTGAGCGAAGATGAAGAAGATGCTTACCTTGATGAAGGTATGCAGGCTGAAGAAAACGTCTTCTCTATCGACTACGATGTATGGAAAGACCTCGAAACAGGCTACGTAAAAATTGAAAAATACTCCGGTCACCTGCACGCTATTCAGTGCCCTGAATGTAATTATCAGACCTTCAAGATTGTTAAAGAAGAGATCCTGAAACATCCTGCTATCAATGAAGAAGGTGAGCTGATGAAGCATTACCAGTGCGGATACTGCGGTTTCAAAGCCAAGAAAAACGTTACTTTGAAAATGTCGCAGAAATTTGAAGAAACAACGACTGCACTAACAGCTTAGGAACTGCTACCTAAACCATAAGAAAAAAACCCGGCAACATTGTCGGGTTTTTTATTTTATAGATGTTATTCAGTAAATAAAATCCGGGAGCTTTATCTGATCGGAATAGAATTTCATCCGTGAATGGTTCATGTCGAGCTGTTGGATCTTCTCAATGCACGATTGCTTGTGATTCACAAATACCTCCAGGTAAATACTGCCGAGCAGATACAGGTTCACCTTATAGCCATAGTACCTGATGGCCATTACAAATGTGCCGTTCTCGTAAAGAAGACTGATCTTTTTTGAAAGTGAAAGCCTGTTAAAATCTCCCCACGTTATCATCATAATCTAAACTTATAGAAAAAACTGCGCCACCACAACGCTGGCTACTTCAACTTTTTTCGGGCAGATCAACGCTCCTTACCACGCCGCGTTGTTGATTTCTGATCCTATCGCGTCGGCGCCAGGTAATTATGAAACGCATGCCGGACGCCATTATCCATGAATACATCGTAACTAATCCGGGCCTTTTCAAAGCCTCTTCAACAGCGGCAATCCCATTCTGGCAAGATTTTATGCGTATCAGTCAATTGAGCAACGCCAGCGTTTCGACTTCAATGAAAATTTAAGATTTAAAATTTAAGAATTAAAATTTCGGGAACAGATCGGGAAGGACTGACAAAGATGTGTTCTCAAGCCTTGAATTCGACCGGCCCTCTCAGAATCGAAGAATCAAATCGAGATAAACTGCAGACCAGTATTTAAAACCTGGGTGTCGTCATGACAAAAATCGGCAACAAAAAAACCTATGGTTTACATAGGTTTTTGGGGTGAAAGACGGGACTCGAACCCGCGACCCTCAGAATCACAATCTGATGCTCTAACCAACTGAGCTACATCCACCGTTTCTGGCGTGCAATTTAGATAGTCCGCCGTAAATAACAAAAAAGACGCTTTTTTTAGTTCCTGTCAAAAGTTAACCGCTGTCCTTTCATCCCTTCATCAAATTTTCCGTTCGAAAAAGCCAGGTGTCCTGAAACAAACGTATCTGTGACTTTCGATGTGAAGATCTTACCCTCGAAAGGAGACCACCCGCACTTGGCCAGAATATTTCCACTGTCGACTTTCCATGGATCATTCAGGTCCACCAAAACCAGGTCTGCATAATACCCCTCGCGGATAAAACCCCTTTTGGATACCTGGAAAAGAATGGCCGGATTGTGCGCCATTTTCTGGACAATTTTTTCTATCGGGATTCTGCCTTCATGATAGAACTCAAGCATCGCGACGAGGCTGTGCTGGATAAGTGGTCCACCGGAAGGGGCTTTCAGGTAAGGATTGGTTTTTTCTGCCAATGTGTGCGGCGCGTGATCCGTAGCAATCACATCAATTTTATCGTCGAGGACTGCCTGGAAGACCGCAAGCTGGTCTACCCGGGTCTTAACAGCGGGGTTCCACTTGATCAGGGTTCCCAGGCGGCTGTAATCGGTATCGTTAAATGAGAGGTGATGTACGCACGCTTCTGCAGTGATCTTCTTCTTTTCCAGCGGCAGTGCCGGATCAAATAAGCCCGTTTCCCGGGCAGTTGAGATGTGGAGGATGTGAAGCTTCGTCCCATGCTTGCGGGCCAGGTCAACAGCAAAGGAGGAGGATTTAAAGCAGGCTTCGGCACTTCTGATCAGCGGATGAAATTTTACGGGAATGTCTTCGCCGTATTCTGCCCTGTAAGCCGCTGTATTTTTCAGAATGGTTGCCTCATCCTCACAATGTGTCGCGATCAAGGAAGGGAACCTGGAAAAAAAGCCCTCAAGCGTCTTTTCATCATCCACCAGCAGGTTGCCTGTGGAGGATCCCATAAAGATCTTTAGTCCGCACACATTTTGAATGTCAAGCCTCATTACTTCTTCGAGGTTGTCGTTGGACGCACCCATAAAGAAGGAATAGTTTGCAAGTGAATCTTTCGCCGCGATGGCGTATTTATCTTCGAGAAGAGCGATGGTGAAAACGGGAGGTACCGTATTGGGCATCTCCATAAAACTCGTTACCCCGCCTGCGACTGCGGCTCTTGATTCGGAGTATATGGTCGCTTTGTGTGTCAGTCCCGGCTCGCGGAAGTGAACCTGATCGTCAATTGCACCTGGTAACAGGTATCGGCCACGGGCATCAATTACTGTATCGGCATCTCTGGAGCCGAGGTCTTTGCCGATCGCCTCGATAAACCTTCCCCTGATGAGCACATCTCCCTGAAAGACCTTGCCCTCATTGACTATATTTGCATTGACGATCAGTGTAGATTTCATTCCGGCAAAAATAATCCAAAGTGTCAGCAATTACTTCATTTGAAAATTTTAATCTCAATAAACAGTTGTTGAGCGCCATCGCGGATGCCGGATTTGAAAACCCGACTGAAATTCAGCAAAAGAGCATCCCATTGATCCTTGGAGGACAGGAAGTGATCGGGATTGCGCAGACCGGCACCGGGAAAACTGCTGCGTATCTGCTGCCTATTTTGATGAAGATCAAATTTGCCACCGGCAAAGAACCGCGCGCACTCGTCCTCGCGCCCACGAAGGAATTGACGCTGCAGATCGCTACACATGCTGCAGCGCTGTCCCGGTACACAGACTTACGGATACTGGCGCTCTATGGCGGTGTCGGGCCCAGGATACAAACCGAGCAGCTCGCCACTGGAGTTGACCTTCTTATCGCTACGCCGGGTCGTTTCATGGAGTTGTATCTGAAAGGAGAACTGATTACCAAACAGATCAAGATACTTGTTCTCGACGAAGCCGACCGGATGATGGACATGGGGTTCATGCCTCAATTGCGCCGCATATTTGAAATCATCCCGCCCAGACGTCAGAACCTGCTTTTCTCGGCCACCTTTCCGGACAAGGTTGAGCGGTTGTCAAAGGAGTTTCTGGAATTCCCGCAACGGATAGAGATCACGCCGCAGGCCACAACAGCAAAACAAGTAGAGCAAGAGTTGTACGTCATACCAAACCTTCGCACGAAGATCAATTTCCTTGAATACTTGCTCAAAGACGAGCAGGCCTTCAATCGGGTATTGATCTTTACGCGCACGAAAGAAGTGGCAGACAATATTTTCAGGTACCTGGAAAGAAAAGAATATGGCCCCATAAAAGTGATCCATTCCAACAAAGGACAGAATACCCGGATCAATGCCGTGAATGAATTCAAGGAAGGAAATTTGCGGATCATGGTATCGACCGACGTCACCGCACGCGGCATTGATGTGGTGAAAGTATCGCACGTCATTAATTTCGATGTGCCGATACTCTATGAAGATTATGTGCACCGCATTGGCAGAACAGGGCGCGCTTTTCAGGAGGGGAAGGCCATCACATTTGCCACGCCGGCGGAAATGTATCATGTCCATAAGATTGAGAAACTGATACGTGAAAAAATACCGGTTAAAAAACTCCCTTCAGAAATAGAGATTACCGTGACGCCACCCGTGGAAGCAAGGGAAATGGCAAAGGAGATCGACTGGCAGAAGAAGAAAGAGGATCCAACTTTTCAGGGCGCTTTTCATGAGCGGAAAGGCAGCGGAAGGCGCAGAAGGTAGTGACGGCTTGCGATTTGAAATCCGGTCCGCTGACCGGGATTCCGGTCAAGAAAAATGCCACGCTTTTCGGCGTGGCATTTTCTATGATCTTACAGCGTAGTGGTTACCCGTTCATGGATAACAAAAACTCCTCGTTGTTTCTCGTTCCTTTCATTTTCTGAAGCAGGAATTCCATTGCTTCGTTAGAATTCATATCGCTCATGAATTTGCGAAGGATCCAAACGCGTTGCAGTTCGTCTTCGCGCATCAGCAGGTCTTCACGTCTTGTGCCGGAAGCCGGTACATCGATGGCAGGATACACACGCTTGTTGGCAAGCTTGCGGTCGAGCTGCAGTTCCATGTTACCGGTACCCTTGAATTCTTCAAAGATAACCTCGTCCATTTTCGATCCGGTGTCGATCAGGGCGGTAGCAATGATGGTCAGGGATCCGCCACCTTCAACGTTACGGGCAGCGCCGAAGAAGCGTTTCGGTTTGTGCAAAGCGTTTGCATCCACACCACCGGAAAGGATCTTACCGGAGGAAGGAACCACCGTATTATAAGCACGTGCAAGGCGGGTGATGGAGTCCAGCAGGATCACGACATCATGTCCGCACTCTACCATGCGTTTTGCTTTTTCAAGTACAATGCTCGCTACTTTCACGTGGCGTTCGGCCTGCTCATCAAAAGTAGACGCAACCACCTCTGCACGCACGCTGCGCGCCATGTCGGTCACCTCTTCAGGGCGTTCATCGATCAGCAACACGATCAGGTAAACTTCCGGATGATTTTGCGCGATCGCGTTGGCAATCGCTTTCAACAGAACGGTCTTGCCGGTCTTCGGCTGCGCCACAATCATCCCGCGTTGTCCTTTACCAATGGGAGCAAAAAGATCGAGGATACGGGTGGACATATTATCCGGTGTCGTGCTTAGTCGAAGCTTTTCGTCGGGGAAAAGGGGAGTCAGGTATTCAAAGGCAACCCTGTCGCGGATTTCTTCCGTGGTCTTGCCGTTGACGGATTCCACTTTCAGGAGCGCAAAATATTTTTCGCCTTCTTTCGGAGGACGGATCAGACCTTTAACCGTGTCGCCGGTCTTCAATCCGAATAATTTTATCTGTGAAGGTGATACGTAAATATCATCGGGGCTTGCAAGATAGTTGTAATCAGAGGAGCGGAGGAATCCGTAGCCATCCTGCATAATTTCCAGTGCGCCTTCATTGCTGATCGCACCGTCAAAATCCCGGATGGAAGGCCGCTGGGCCTGGGGCACTCTCTCTTCCCTTTGGTCCTGACGGGAAGGTTGGCCAAATGATTGCGATTCCTTCTCGGGTTTTTCGTCGTTGAAAGAATCCTTGTCATCGAATTTCGGAACAGCATTATCGAAGTCAATATTCATTGATTCGAACGAATCATCGGGTGCCACTTCTGCTGCCTTTTTCTGGGGAGCGGGAGCAACATTTTCGCGGCGGCGTGGACGCATTTTGCGCTCGGGTTCAGGTTCCGCTGCAGCACTTACTTCGGGTGTCGGGTCACCTGAAACCGCCTGTTGATCAAGGATTTTGTAAACAAGGTCTTGTTTGGTGAGTTTTTTGGCATTTTTTACGCCCATCCCCTCAGCGATCTCTTTCAGTTCAGAAAGAAGTCTGACGTTCAGATCATCAATAGTATACATGTAGTTTTAAAATGAATGTGTTTTTAAGTGATTTGTGACTGGTTGGAAACAGAATTGTGTTCTGAAACGGAAATCATCAATAAGGAAAATCTTTTGAAGTCAAAAAGTTAGCTAGTAAAATTCGGGATCTACAATTCAGAGGGCTAGAGATTAAGCCGTATGACGTTGCAATTATAGCCTAAAAATCAACATTATCAAACGAATAAATAAATTTATTATCCCCCGCTTGCCCTTCAGGCCGGTCAAAAAATTTACTTTTGAATCCTAATTAAACACACAAAAGATGCTTCAGGTTTCAATACTACGGGAAGAAAAAGACAGGGCAATTCAGGGTTTGAAAAAAAGGAGGCTCCCCAACGTGGAACAATCCGTTGATGGCATTCTTGATCTTGACCTGAAGCGGCGTCAAACCCAACAACAGCAGGACGCACTTCTGGCCGAAGCCAATGCGGTTGCGCGCGAAATCGGCAACCTCATGAAATCCGGCAAAAAAGAAGAGGCTGAGACACTAAAGGCGAAAACTGCACAGATGAAAAAGCAGATCGCCGACCTGGGGATTGAGCTGTCATCTACCGAAGAAGAACTTCAAAAGGTCCTTTATACGCTACCCAATGTTCCTAACGTAAAAGTACCGGAAGGTGGCGGCCCCGATGATAACGTAGTCGTTCATGAAAACGGACAGGTCCCTGCGCTCCCGGCAGATGCACTGCCCCACTGGGACCTCATCCGGAAATACGACATCATCGACTTTGAACTCGGTATCAAGATCGCTGGCGCAGGGTTCCCTGTGTATAAAGGCAAGGGAGCAAAATTGCAGCGCGCCCTGATCAACTTCTTCCTCGATGAAGCGGAGAAACAAGGTTACCGGGAAATGCAGCCCCCGATTGTCGTTAACGAAGCATCAGGGTATGGCACCGGACAGCTTCCCGACAAGGAGGGACAGATGTACCACGTTCAGCTGGACAATCTATACCTGATCCCGACAGCAGAGGTTCCGATTACGAATCTTTACCGTGACGTGATCCTGACGGAAGAAACGCTGCCGGTAAAAAACGTTGGCTACACGCCCTGTTTCCGCCGCGAGGCAGGGAACTGGGGTGCCCATGTACGCGGACTGAACCGGCTGCACCAGTTCGATAAGGTGGAGATCGTACAGATCACAACAGCGGAAAATTCTTACCGGGCACTGGAAGAAATGGCCGCCTACGTGCAAGGACTTTTGGAAAAGCTCGAGCTTCCCTACCGCAAACTATTGCTTTGCGGGGGCGATATGGGGTTTACTTCAGCGATGACCTACGACATGGAAGTATATTCCGCGGCTCAAAAACGATGGCTTGAAGTCAGCTCCGTCAGCAATTTTGAAACGTACCAGGCAAACAGGCTGAAACTGCGCTACAAGAACAAAGACGGAAAAACCCAACTGTTGCATACCCTCAATGGCAGCGCCCTGGCCCTTCCGCGAATTGTTGCCGCAATCCTTGAAAACAACCAGACGGAAGGTGGTATCAAAATTCCCCGGGCTCTCAAACCGTATTTGAATTTCGAAGTGATTGACTGAGGAAGTTTCATTCATCGGTGTAAACAAATCCATTACCCTGAACAACACCTCCCATGAAAATGAACACGGCAAATATTTGGAGTGCATTCTTAAGCGTAATATTGATGAGCAGTTGTAATAAAGGCGTAGAAAAGATATCAGGCGTGAACTATCCGGAAACTTTTCAGGCGGATTCCGTCGACAATTACTTTGGAGAGACCCTACAGGATCCGTACCGTTGGCTGGAGGATGATACCTCCGATGAAACCGCAAAGTGGGTAAAGGCGCAGAATGATGTGACCTTTGGATACCTGAACAACATCCCCTATCGCAACAAGATTCAGGAGAGACTGGAAAAATTATACAACTACGCGCGCCTGAGCGCTCCCTTCAGAGAAGGTGATTACTATTACTTCTACAAGAACGATGGTCTTCAGAATCACAGTGTGCTTTACCGCAAGAAAGAGATCGACGGCGTGCCGGAAGTATTTATAGATCCCAACGCCTTCTCCAAAGATGGCACGACCGGGCTGGCCGGCATCTCCTTCACAAAGGACGGATCGATGGCGACCTACATGATCACAGAAGGCGGATCGGACTGGAGAAAAGCCATTGTGATCAAGACAGCAGACAAAGCGGTGGTGGAAGATACCCTTCGCGACATCAAATTCAGCGGCATCGCATGGCGTGGCAACGAGGGCTTTTATTACAGCAGTTATGACAAGCCAAAGGGAAGTGAGCTGTCGGCAAAGACACAATATCACAAACTCTACTTTCATACCCTGGGCACAGCACAGTCGCAGGACAAACTGATCTTTGGAGGCGAGTCGCAACCCAGACGCTACGTGGGCGGATATGTGACGGAAGACGAACGTTTTCTCGTCGTTACCGCCGCCACCAGCACGACCGGAAATGAGTTGTACGTTCAGGACCTGAAGGACCGGGATGGAAAGCTTGTCAACATCGTAAGTAATTTTGACAACGATCACCATGTGGTGACAAACGTCGGAACGAAGTTGTTGATCCATACGAACCTGAACGCCCCCAACAACCGGATCGTTGAAGTTGATTTTGCAAAGGCTTCACCGGAAAACTGGCAGGACCTCATTCCAGAATCCGGGCATGTCATGGTGGCCTCCACAGGCGGAAAAAAGATCTTCGCGCATTATATGGTGGATGTCAAGTCAGCTGTGAAACAGTTTAGCCTGAATGGAATACTTGAACGGGAGGTCACGCTGCCGGGCATGGGGAAAGCCGAAGGTTTTGATGGAAAGGAGAATGAGAAGGAGATATACTTTTCATTTACTTCGTTTACCTATCCCACCACGATTTTTAAATACGATATCGCCACTGGAAAGACAACGCTGTATGAAAAGCCTGACGTCGATTTTAACCCGGCCGATTACGAGACAAAGCAGGTTTTTTACAAGAGCAAGGACGGAGCTTCGATACCGATGTACATCGTTCACAAAAAAGGTATTGAACTCAATGGCCGGAACCCGACATGGCTTTACGCCTATGGTGGGTTTAATGTGAGCCTGAATCCGGCCTTTAACACTTCGCGTATTGTGTGGCTGGAGAACGGCGGGATATATGCACAACCGAACCTGCGGGGTGGCGGCGAATACGGAGAGAAGTGGCACGTTGCCGGAACGAAAATGAACAAGCAAAACGTCTTCGATGATTTTATCGCCGCGGCAGAATATCTCTTCACCGAAAAATACACGTCTCATAATTACCTCGCCATCGCGGGTGGGTCCAATGGAGGATTGCTGGTGGGCGCGACGATGACACAGCGACCGGAACTCGCAAAGGTCGCGCTGCCCGCTGTCGGTGTAATGGATATGCTGCGCTATCATAAATTTACGGCAGGTGCAGGGTGGGCCTATGATTACGGCACATCGGAAGATTCGAAGGAGATGTTCGAGTATCTCAAAAGGTACTCGCCTGTGCATGCGCTGAAGCCAGGCGTATCTTATCCCGCGACGCTTGTCACCACTGCTGACCATGACGATCGCGTTGTACCCGCGCATTCATTCAAGTTCGCTGCTACGTTGCAGGAGCACCACGCGGGAGAAAATCCTGTCTTGATCCGTATCGACACAAAGTCAGGGCATGGTTCCTCCAATCTGAAAAAGGCGCTTGAGGTGGTGGCCGACCAATATGCGTTCACCTGGTACAACATGGGCGTGATCCCGCCCCTCGCCAAGGAAGAAATGTAAAATAACACACGAATTGAGCGCGTCTCCAGATAATTTGGGGATGCCAATTCAGAAGCAATAAATTCATTCATGAAACAAATCATCATCCGTCCGGGTCAGAAAGAAGATCTTCCGCGCGTGCTCGAGCTTGTGAAAGAGCTTGCGCTTTTTGAGCGCGCTCCACATGAAGTCACCAATACCCTTGAGAAAATGGAAGAGGATGGCTTCGGACCTCATCCGGTTTACGGATTCTTTGTTGCTGAATCAAGGGATGCGATCATCGGATTATCGCTGTATTACTGGCGTTACTCCACCTGGAAAGGGAAGAGGCTATACCTCGAGGATATCATTGTAACTGAATCCGCGCGCGGCAGGGGCGCGGGAAAATTGCTTTTCGAGCGCACGATGCAGAAGGCCCTTGATGAAAACTGCACGGGCATGATGTGGCAGGTGCTGGACTGGAATGAACCCGCCATCAACTTTTATAAGAAATACGGATCCAAACTCGATGCCGAATGGGTGAACTGCAATCTGGAGGCGGAACAGATCAGGAAACTTTTATCTGCCGCCCGGGGATCTTGAGTCGACAACTTTCAGTTAGCAGAGATCTTCGGCCGAGGTCCCATTAACGAACCGATTCCACCTTTGGCAAAAAGCCCGAACCCTCCGGAACAACAGTCATGCAGTCTGATTTTTTTCGCTCTTCAGGCATTCGGTGTCTCCTTCACAAATGCACGAAGACCGATTTATTTAATCGCTATTGGGTGTATTCGATGTGCTGGCATACCTGCAGACATTCAGATAACGCACCCATCAAACTTCTTCCCTTAGCGGCACGAACGACTTCCGCTTCATCCAGCCTTATTCCCGTCCTTATGTTCGGGAATGCGCCCGCACGATGGACCCACCCACGGACAGGATGGTCCGAATATTCTTCGCCGCAAGAGAAAAACGATCCGCCGCAGTCGCCCATTGACGAACCCGCGATTCATTAAAATTAGGAGAATTCAAAAATACTTGTATCTTTGTACTATATATATAGTACATTATATATTTAGGCCAATGATAAATTTTGTTTTGGACCCTAAAGCGGGCGTACCATTCTACAGGCAGGTGATCGATCAGATCAGATACGGAATTGCATCCGGGAAATTGAAAGTGGGCGAACAATTGCCCACAGTGCGGGCATTGGCGGTGGAATTAAAAGTGAACCTGAACACCATTGCCAAGGCCTATAAAGAGCTCGAAATCCAGAATATTCTTGAAACGCAGCAGGGCACAGGCACCTTCATCGGCCAGGTGGACATCGACCTGTCAGAAAAAGAAAGAAGAAAAAAACTCCAGGACATATGCCATGAGTTCGTCACCGTTGCGCATAGCTACGGATTTTCCGTGCCGGATCTGATTACACAACTTAAAAAACAGACTTAACATGAAAAAGAATGTTGTCACAAAGAATTACTTCAACGCCATATCCATCACGGTACTGGTGATTCTATTAAGTGCTTCGCTGGCGATGTACCGCTTCCAGATAACCAATGACGTGGCTTTGGTAATCTGCATCTTAGCATCCATCCTGATCGCGTCCTCCATACATATAGCCGACCAGTGGGAAAAAGCGGTAATTCTGAGAATGGGTAGTTACAAAGGACTGAAAGGGCCCGGTTTGTTCTTCATTATCCCTATCATTGACAGCATTGACAAATATGTCGATCAGCGCATCAGGGTTACTGATTTCCTCGCTGAGCAAACATTGACAAAAGATACGGTTCCTGTGAATGTCGATGCCGTTGTCTATTGGACGGTGTGGGATGTCGAGAAAGCCGCCCTTGAAGTCCAGGAGTACGAATTGGCGATCTCCTATATTGCGCAAACCGGTCTGCGCGACATCATTGGAAAGCACGAGCTCGCCGATCTTCTGCAGGACCGTGACAAGATCGCGGAAGATCTTCAAAAGGTTCTCGACCACAATACCAATCCCTGGGGAATCACATGCCAGAATGTGGGGATCAAGGATATTGTCATTCCTCCGGCGCTTGCGGATGCCATGAGCAAGCAGGCGCAAGCGGAAAGAGAACGCAGGGCAAGGGTAATCCTGGGCACTGCTGAAACAGAAATTGCCGAAAAGTTTGCCGCTGCAAGCGAGCAATACCGGAACAACCCTGTTGCACTACACCTGCGCGGCATGAACATGTTATTTGAAGGCCTGAAGGAGAAAGGTTCGATGGTGATCGTCCCCAGCTCCGCACTGGATTCCATGAACCTTGGAGTCATTGGCGGACTCGTGTCACTGGCAAAATCGCAGGAACAGGAACGCCCGATCGAACCTTTAACAAAGTAATGCGCGATCATCCGGACCTGCGCTGACGGCCACTACTGTTAATGGCCTGACGGAGCGATTCGAGGAGTCGGCTTCAGAAAGGAACTGTTTACGCTTATGAGATATGACATCTGTTGTTTTCAAAAAAAAACCTATGACGTATTTCCGGACGAGCGAATACGAAAAGGATCGTAACGTTGATCCGAACAGGATCTGAAATACCGAAAGAATATCTCACAGTCCGGAGGGGAAAAACCAATGCCCTGACGCACCAAGAGCATTACCTTGTGCGCCATGTTTAGCGATCCTGCACCTCATCCAGCAGCGTCATAAACGCCACATGACGGTTGTGAAATTTTCTACGGTGTTCTTCAATTAAAGCAGGAGCAAACACTTCCAGATATTTCTGCACGTCTTCAATAGTTTTTGCAAAATACTGAACGCTATAAGAAATGGAGCCATCGTCCTGATCGTGCAGGACGCGATACATTTTCGACCCGACAAACAATCCGGTGTTCAAGACATCCTTGATATGTTTCTCCCGCATGTACTGAAGCCACTCTTCCTCAGCCTCCTTATCCACACCAACGGTTACATTGTATAAAAGCATAGTCAAAATTAAAAACTTTAAATGATTTCCTGAATGATATATGGCTGATCCTTGAACGTCGTCCGGTCACCGGATTTAAGGCCCATCAGCTTTTGTCCAAGGGGAGAAGCAGGCGAAATTACAAGATAGTTTCTGTCGTCAACCTTTACTTTTCCGAGGCTGATGGCCATAAAGAACACTTCGCGATCTGTGACCACCAGGCTCCCCGGCTGAACAGTTGCAGCAGTATGGTCAATGCGGATCTGATCCAGCGTGTGCTTTAGCTTCATGGATTCTGACAGCTGCGACGCGTTTTTTTCAACTTCCAACTGCATCATCGCGCGTCCGGTCTCATACTTATCTCCGGAGCTGCTTTTCGTTTCATCGTTTGCAGACTGCTGCGCGGCTTCTATCGCCTCCCGGGCCGCTTGGATCCTTTTCTCCAGGTACTCCAGGCAAAGGTTGTACAGTTGCTGTTTGATACGCTGCATCGTCCTGTATTATGGCTTGGAAACATAATCCTCGAGATACCTGAAAGGCTCCGTCAACTTTCCGTCCTGTGTGAGGGTAGCGCGACGGATCACTTCTTCGTTGTCGTTGCCGATCAAAGCAGGAAGGATGCGGTCGATCAGGTCTCTTCCAAATTCTTCGGACGCGCTTCGGGGCAGTTCGCAGGGTAGATTGTCAATGGCCATCACCGTGACAAATTTATCATCCGACAGGGGTGGCTGAATGCTATCCGTATACGGATCATAATCATACACAGGATCTACAATGGTGCTGGCCTTCTTTGTACTCGGTATAGATCCATTGATATCACAGGTGATGTCGGCAACTATCTTTATTTTGAATGAATGCGAATTCATGTCCTGAGGCGTGAACAACACAGGCGCCTTAGGATTCCAGTATGCTCCTGCAATCAGCATATCCGCCACCGCTGCAAACGCTCTGAAGTTAGTATCATAACGCTCGGGATATTTATGAAACTCATCGCGGTTGAAACTTCCTCCCTCTTTGCGCTTATGATAATCGCCGCTGCTGAGCTGAACGTATACGGGTTCGGTAAAGGTTTGTTCCAGGAAATCCTGGGCCTTTACTTTGCGGATATTGGCAGTGTCCAGTGTTTCCATCGATCCCTTTGCCACGCGGCCGGCGCCAGTCAGAATTATCTTTATCGGAGGAAGCTGTACCTTCCTCAACTCGCGCTTGAGGTCGTTGATATCATAACACTCGAAGGCACGCCGGAGAGAAAAAAGATCAAAACGTTTCCCATAGGTCCACAATGCGTTATACGCCCCGACAATTCCGGCGTAGCGCCCGAACGCAACCAGGCGATTACCAAGCCGGTCTTTCAGTGCTTCGTAATCAATGAGCATGATTCTTTTCTTCAAGATCTCCTGCAATAATTGTTTATTGTACGGTTGTTTCTTGAGGGTGTGAGAAAAGAAAAGGTAAGTCTTATCAGGAATCAGATTTGTAATGGGAACCTCCTTTATTCCCAGCAGGATGTCGCATGCAGTTACGTCCGCGGATACTTTAATTCCGAGTTCCGTGTATTCCTCATCGCGGAAAGCGCGCACATCGCTCTGCTGGCAAATGATATCCACCCCCTTGAAACGCTGCTGAATTTCCTGCGCCTGCAACGGCGTGAAGGCCACCCGTTTATCGGGCGGGATCTTTCCTTCTCGAATAAGGCCGATCTTTAGCATCTTAGCATTCAAGTTTAATACAATGCTGGATTTCTATGGAAACATTTTTCCCGGGTATTTGCGGATACCATGAGCAATCAAATTTTTTGTCACAGGCATCAGTCCCTGCTTGCGCATGAAGGTGTTGATTCGGAAGTCTGATGCAACGTGCGGCCCAGGCGTCATCAGCGCTCGAGAAAACTTCCAAGAAGCGAGCTTCCCTCTTTCCCCCGGTTAGCGCCATAGGGTGCCAGCGCCTGAACAAGTTTCCGGATCGGCATGGATTGAAGCCACACCTTTCCGGTGCCTTGCAACGTCGCCAGGAACATTCCTTCGCCACCGAAGATCATGGACCGCAAGCCCCCTGACATTTGAACATCAAAATGTATCTGGGATTCGAAGGCCACCACACAACCCGTGTCTACCCGCAGCGTTTCATTGTTCAGTGTCCTTTCAATGACGGTTCCTCCGGCGTGCACAAAAGCCTTACCATCGCCCTGAAGCTTCTGCAGAATGAACCCTTCGCCGCCCACAAGACCGGACCCTAATCTTTTATTAAACGTGATCGACACTTTTGTTCCGAAGGCAGCGCACAGGAAACCATCTTTCTGAACGATCAGCTCGCGACCCGGGCACTGTGACAGATTAACAGGGATAACGGTGCCGGGATAAGGAGCGGAGAACCCTAGCTTTGCCTTGCGGTTGCCCCTGTTTGTGAAGTGCGTCATGAATAACGATTCGCCGGTGAGTATCCGGCTTCCAACGGAAAGCAGCTTATCAAATATTCCCTGATTGGGATTTGACCCATCACCCATCTTCGCCTCGAACGCAATGCCGTCTTCCATAAACAACATCGCACCGGCTTCCGCGATAACGGTTTCGAGCGGATCCAGTTCTACCTCAACAATCTGAATACTTTCTCCTTTGATCTGATAATCGATTTCGTGTGATGCCATAAGTTTTGTTTTGATAAGTGTGGTGGTGATGGGTGCCGGGGGACAATCCGAAAGGGGGTTCCGCCGACCTGGGAACAAATTAAAAGAAAAAGCCTGAAATCAATAAAGATCTCAGGCTTCTGTTATGCTTAAGCCAATAAAAGGAATTGAAGCATGATTTAGCCTTTCTTCTTCTTATTACCTTTCTTCATCTCATCATAATCCTCCCGCTCCGCCAGTTTCTTGTCATCAACATTTTTGTTCAGGAACTCATTGATCTTCTCAATGTTCATGTTCGATTTGATCTCACCAAATGAATCTATGGTGACGTCAAATCCCTGAAGGTCTTTGTGGACCCTTGGTTTGGGAGTATTCTTTTTATTGCTGGAATTCTCTTTTTTCGTCATACTTTAATTTACGAAACTTTCACCTGTAAAGTTTTCAAAGCATGGTCAATTCTCTGTATAACCTCGTTTTTTCCGATAATTTCCATGATCATCATGAGGTCAGGCCCCCCACCAGCGCCTGTTATGCTCAAACGAACCGCCTGTAAAATCTTGCCGGTTCCGATGCCCAGAGCGGCAGTTACCTTCTCCAGCGTATTTTTCGCGATTCCAGCATCAAAGGTCTCAGTATCCCGAATGGCGTCACGGTAGGCGGTGAGAACTTTTACCGCATCCGCATTCCAGCGTTTGGCGACCACCGCTTCCTCATAGCTGGCCGGAGCCTGGAAGAAAAACCGTCCCTGCTCCCAAAGATCCTGGGGGAAAGTGATTCTTTCTTGCATTACAGCTGCAATTTTGACGGCCTTTTCGTCGGGGCATGAGATGCCCTCCTTCGCGAGCGATGCGAGCAGATAACCAGCAAGCTCCTCCACTGGTTTTTGGCGGAGGTAATGCTGATTATACCATTGCGCTTTCAGGATATCGAAACGCGCGCCTGCCTTGTTGATGCGCTCCAGTGTAAATTCGCGAATGAGCTCTTCCATGGAGAATATCTCCTGTGTAGATCCGGGGTTCCAGCCGAGGAATGCCAGAAAATTTATCAGCGCCTCCGGAAGATAGCCGGCTTCCCTATAGCCAATCGAAGTTTCTCCGGATTCCGGATCCTTCCAGTTAAGCGGGAAGATCGGAAATCCCATACGTTCGGCGTCGCGTTTGCTGAGCTTACCATTGCCATCGGGCTTTAACAATAGTGGCAGGTGGGCGAACTGCGGCATCTCCTTCTCCCATCCGAGGTATTTGTAAAGCAAAACATGCAATGGCGCCGAAGGAAGCCATTCTTCCCCGCGGATCACGTGCGATATTTTCATCAGGTAATCATCGACCACGTTGGCCAGATGGTACGTAGGCATACCATCGGATTTCATCAACACCTTGTCATCGATTTGTGAAGAGTGTACCATCACCCATCCGCGGATCAGGTCATTCAAACGCACTTCCTCTTTTCGCGGAACCTTTAACCGGATCACATAGGGATAACCGGACTCAATCAGCGCGCTTACTTCGGCGGCATCCAGCGTCAGCGAGTTTCGCATTTCCATGCGCGTAATGCTGTTGTATTGCTGAATGGCGACCCCCGCAGCTTTCAGCCTTTCACGCATCGCCTCCAATTCCTGTTCGGTGTCGAAAGCATAGTAGGCCGCACCCGTGTCTATGAGTTGCTGTGCATACTGTTTATAAATGTCTTTTCTTTCCGACTGGCGATAAGGTGCATGGGGCCCACCCACGCCGACGCCTTCGTCGATCTGGATTCCAACCCACGCAAGAGACTTTTGAATGTACTCTTCCGCACCGGGGACAAACCTGTTCTGGTCAGTATCTTCGATCCGCAGGATCATGGTACCATTGAACTTGCGTGCAAGCAGGTAGTTGTAAAGCGCGGTTCTCACACCGCCGATATGCAAAGCTCCTGTAGGACTGGGAGCGAAACGAACGCGAACATCTTTCATGATCTGTTAACCTCAAAATAACGCCGCAAGGTAAAGGGTTTCACGGATAAGGCAAAGGGTGAGTGGTGAGTTGTGAATACTGAGTGCGCCTGCAGCCCAACATGTGCCGCATGTTTTGATGTCAGCATTTTCTATGGCGAACTATCGGGCTTGCTGGTAGAATGTAGTCGCGAATTCGCCAAAGGTCAATGACACCTGCCGCTGATCGTTAAGCGTCGCGGTCTGCCCCGGGCTGTAAGCGCCATTTGCGAATCTGCATGCACTGATTTCAGAACGGCAAACGGCCAGCCGCACGAAACCACTGACTATTCACCACTCACGATGGCCTCACGGCGATGCACGAGATCTCCACATTCACATCCTTCGGCAGCCGGCTCACCTCCACCGTTTCTCTCGCCGGAGGTTTTTCTGTGAAGTATTGACCATAGATCTCGTTAACCTTCGGAAAATTACCCATGTCTTTCAGGAAGATAGAGCACTTGACGACCTCCCTGAAAGTAAACCCTGCCGCTTTCAGCACCTCACTCAGGTTAATCATGACCTGGGTTGTTTCATCCTCAATGTTTCCGATGATGAGATCACCGGAGGACTTCCGGATCGCTATCTGCCCACTGATGAACAGCATGTTGCCGGCGAGGATCGCCTGGCTGTAGGGACCGATGGGCTCAGGGGCATGTGTAGAATATACAACGGTATTTGACATGGGCTTGCGATTTATTTCACTTCATGATTTCACCAAAAATAGCTATATCTGCAAAGCCAACTTCCAAATGAGCATGAAAATTTTAGTCATTGGTGAACGCATACATCTTGAAGAATATCGGCAGAAATTTGGACATCATTCGCTTACGCATCTTGAAAAGCGCGATGATGTGGAAAAGAACCTTGACTCCCACGATGTCATCTTTGACTTTACGGCAGACCCGGCGGCGGAATTTATCTCCAGCTGTGCAGGGACACCGATCACAGTTTTTGTCAATACCTGTTATACGAGTCTGGCTGCTCTATTGCAGACCATCGACAAACCTTTGCATTGCCGCGTGTTTGGTTTCAATGGTATGCCGACGCTCTTCAACCGTGAATTCCTTGAAGTGTCCGTGGCAAAAGCTGAGGATGTAATGATGCTGAAATCCATCTGTCGGCAACTCAACACGGAATATCTTTTGGTGGATGACCGTGTCGGCCTTGTCACGCCGCGGGTGATCTGCATGATCATCAACGAAGCATATTACACTGTACAGGAGGGTACCGCCAGCAGGGAGGATATTGATCTGGCGATGAAGCTGGGAACCAATTATCCCTATGGACCATTTGAGTGGTGTGAAAAGATCGGTCTGGGCAATGTATATGAATTACTGCAGGCGTTATACGAGGATACGAAGGATGAGCGGTATAAGATCCCGGCGTTGATGAAGAAGGAGTATCTCGCCTCAGAGCACCGTGGCCGCTAAGGTACATACCAAAAACCACCAACTAGGAACCTATTCCACAGTCACCGACTTGGCGAGATTTCTTGGCTGATCAACATTGCATCCCCGCATCACCGCAATATGATAGGAAAGCAGTTGAAGTGGTATTACAGAAACCATCGGCATCAGGGCCTCATGCACGGCGGGAACTTCGATAACGAACTCCGACATCTTTGGGATGAGCCTATCACCCTTGGTAACAACAGATATCACGCGGCCCTTCCGCGCCTTTACCTCCTGAATATTCGAAACGATCTTTTCATATGAGCTGTCGTGGGTGGCAATGAAAACAACCGGCATCTCATTATCAATAAGGGCGATAGGACCATGCTTCATTTCTGCGGCGGGATAACCCTCAGCGTGGATGTAGGATATTTCTTTCAGTTTGAGGGCGCCCTCAAGTGCAACCGGAAAATTATAGCCCCGTCCGAGGTAGAGGAAATTTCGTGCGTCCTTGAAGGTCTCGGCGATCTTCTCGATCTGCTCATTTAACTTCAGGGCCTCCCCGACTCTGGCGGGAATATTTTCCATTTCGACGAGAAGCTCGTGGAATTTGCCATCGGTGATTGAACCCTTCTTTTGCGCGACGATCAGCGCAATCATATTCAGCACTGTTAATTGTGCTGTAAATGCCTTCGTGCTGGCCACCCCGATTTCCGGGCCGGCATGTGTGTACGCTCCGGCATGTGTCGCCCGGGGGATCGAAGATCCGACCACGTTGCAGACACCGAAAATGACCGCGCCCTTTGATTTTGCCAGCTCAATCGCGGCAAGCGTATCGGCAGTTTCTCCAGACTGTGAGATCGCAATGACGACGTCACCTTCACGGATGATGGGGTTGCGATAACGGAATTCGGACGCGTATTCCACCTCCACGGGTATGCGGCAAACCTCTTCGAAGAAATATTCCGCTACCAGCCCCGCATGCCAGGAAGTACCACATGCGACGATGATGATACGGTCTGCATTGACAAGTTTGTTGAGATATTCCCGCAAGCCTCCGAGCACCAGGCGTCCGGTGCTGGAATCAAGCCTGCCGCGCATGCAATCGCTGATGGATTTCGGTTGCTCGAAAATCTCCTTGAGCATGAAATGGTCGAAGCCGCCTTTCTCGATCGCCTCCAGCTGCATATCCACTTTCTGGATATACGGTGTGAGCGGAAGATTGGAAGTATTCGTCACGGTCAGCCTGTTGTTCCTGATAACGGCAACCTCCTGATCATTGAGGTAAACGACTTCTTTCGTGTACTCCACGATCGGTGTAGCGTCGGAAGCGAGGAAGAATTCCTCCTGCCCTACACCGATCACGAGCGGGCTACCCTTCCTTGCGGCAACCAGGAGATCCGGCTCTTCCGATGACATGATCACGATCGCATAGGCGCCGACCACTTCCGTCAACGCCAGCCTTACAGCCTCTTCGACAGAACAATCTTCTTCGTCCTTGATATCTTCAATAAAATGGATGAATACTTCGGTATCGGTATCGCTTTTAAACCGATGGCCCTTGTTGATCAATTCCTGTTTCAGGGAGCTGTAGTTCTCGATGATGCCATTGTGGATGATGGCGAGTTTCCCGGAAGAAGAGTAGTGGGGGTGTGCGTTTACGTCGTTTGGTTCGCCGTGCGTCGCCCAGCGTGTATGACCGATGCCGATATGGCTGTTCAGGTCTTTTTCCTCCAGATGCTTCTCCAGCTCCGATACCTTCCCTTTCTTCTTATACACATTCAGACCTCCGTTGAGCAGCGCTATACCCGCGCTATCGTAGCCGCGATATTCGAGGCGCTTGAGTCCTTTGATGACCACATCGGCGGCCTGGCGATGCCCAACGTATGCTACAATGCCACACATGGTGTATCAGGGGGTTACTGCATTTGGTCGTGTATAGTAAATCCTGAGCTTGACATTATTCTCGTCGAATACCGTACGTGTCACACTTCTTTGGATCGATGGATTTAAAGGGAGCAAGGCCAGATACCGCAGGCGATTCTCGTTAACGACGCCGCCGTCATTCTTGTTCATGAAAAGACTTTGCGCAAACAATGTCATATAGCCGGAGTATTGATTTTTCTCCGCGTCGTAAGCAAAAGTGACCGGGTTGGGCTGGCTGGTTATATCGTCGGAAGGTGCAAAGTAACTTCCATCCTGCAATACAAAATAGGGAGACTGAGAGAACATCTCGCGGTCAGCGGCCACCCGGCCATTCAAATACTCGTCTGCCGTGTTCTTCATCAGGCGGAGCATGAGCGAATTAAAAGGTTTTTGTCCGGGTGATGACTGAATGTTATCGATGACCAGTTCCGCGGAATTGACGAGGAGATTATCAAGCGTGTCTGCAAACGCATAGAAAGGGGCAAGATCAAGCTTTGTGAGGATCCCCGCGCCGCCCTGGATATAGCGGTTGCCGCTGAGCGTCTGAATGCTCTCATACGGAACAATGGATTCAAGTTCCGTTCCGGTGCGGTCGGTCTCGATCTTCGTAAAACTCGTAAAGTTAATGCCAAAGAACCGGCTCAGTGTATCATCCACGGCACCTGCGTCAGTGAGTGTATGATAATGCAGCGTCACCTGGCTAAGTTGACCGAAAGTGTTCACCACATTCATTCCCACAACGCCTGGATCACCGGACGGCAAAAGAGCAAGTCCCCTGATCTGAGATTTGAATATGCTTTGCTGGCCGGCGTTTGTAAGGCCGGGTTTTACTGCCAGAAACAGTCTTTGACCGAACTCATCGCTGAGCTTGCCCTTGGCAAAGAGGGTATCCTGCCGGGAAGTGAGGACAGCCTGTTTTTGAAGGGAGTCGGCATGGACGCTCACCACGGCTTCCCCGAGCGCACTGACACTCACCTGCGGAGCCGGCGAGCTGGCATAGTATCGGTTGCCGTTGAAAAAAGAGAGCGTGTCACCGGTAATTTCATGAATGGCAAAGCGCGCCACATGATTGCCGGAAAAACCATAACCGTAAAAGTTCAAACGGAACTGTACGGTCACAGAATCGAAGACGGCGGAGGATGGCAGCGCTGTATTGGAGAGCGGATAAATGGTAACGAAAGATTGGGCCTTGACCTTTCCCAACGCTGCATCGGTGTATTCGCCAACGAGGAGCCCGTCTGCAAAACTCGTCTGCCCATTCACAACACTGGGCCGCAGATCGGTTATGATAGAGTCAACGGCGAGCACATTGCTGACCCCAAGCGGGATATCGACGAACGCTACCTGAAACTTTTTATTGGGATTTTTAAATCCCAGGATGCTGGTTTCATCTTCACAGGAAAAAAAAAATAAGGCAACTGCCAGCACGGCCAGTTGCCTTAATGTCCTAACCGACAAGTTCATTATAGAGGTTGTAGTATGATTCGGTGTAATTTTCGTTTTCGATGGTCTCAATTTTCTTCTCTTTGATCTTCTTAAACAGGCCTTCAAGTTTTTTATTGTCTCCGGCCACGATCACAGCATCTGAAAATTCAACACCCAGTTTAATGAAGCCCTCAAAATCAGCGGTCTTCAGGTTACCGAGCATGTTATCTTCGATGTCCATCATTTTCACCTTATCAAGCAAAGATGCCTTGAATTTATGGTTGAACGCGTTGTTATAGATCGTGAAAACTGTTTTGGTGTTTTTGAACAATGGATCGTTCTTATAAGTGGTCTTCAGGTACAGCGGAATGAAGCTCGTGATCCAGTCATTGCAATGTACCACATCAGGCGCCCATCCCAGTTTCCTTACCGTTTCAATTACCCCCTTACAGAAAAAGATAGCGCGTTCGTCATTGTCCTCGTAAAAGTTATTTTCCTTATCGTGAAAAACTGATTTACGGTGGAAATAATCTTCATTATCAATAAAATAGACCTGAAGTTTGGCATTCGGAATAGAGGCAACCTTGATGATCAATGGTTTTTCCTCATCACCTACTGCGATGTTAATTCCCGAAAGCCTCACAACTTCATGTAACCGGTTTTTCCGTTCATTGATAATCCCAAAACGCGGCACCAGGATCCTGATCTCCATACCTTTCTCCTGCATCGCTTGCGGAAGTTTCCGCACGAAATCTGCTACCTCTGAGGTTTGAAGGAATGGGTTGATCTCACTGGCTACATAAAGAATTCGGATTTTCGACATATTATTATATTTTGAGTATAAACAGAATTTAGAGCGACAAAAGTACGAAAAAATACCCCCATTTTCAACTTATTTTCAGTTTTCCCTATATCTTTGCGACCTTTTAAAAAAACGGCCTAAATGGAGATTTTCAAGCAAATTGCCCCTTTAAAGGCCTTTTTAAGGGATTTAAAATGCCGGGGAAAGTCGGTTGGTCTTGTACCTACCATGGGCGCCCTTCACGACGGCCACATCTCCCTGATCAATGCCTCCAGATCGCAAAATGATATCACTGTCAGTAGCATTTTTGTCAATCCGATCCAGTTTAATAACCAGAATGACCTGATAAAATATCCGCGGACCCTTGAAAGAGACACGGGATTGCTGGAATCGGTTGGCTGTGATGTCCTCTTTAGTCCGGAAAATCAGGAGATGTATCCTATTGAATCCGTTCTAAAGCTGGATTTCGGGCATTTGGATAAAGTCATGGAAGGAAAATTCCGACCGGGCCACTTCAGCGGCGTTGGGCTGGTGGTTTCCAAACTCTTCAACATTGTTGAGCCTGACCAGGCCTATTTCGGTCAGAAGGACTGGCAGCAGTTTGCGGTGATCAAGAAGCTTACGGAAGAGTTAAATTTCAATATTGCCCTGCACAGTGTCGAAACACTCCGGGAAGCGGATGGGCTGGCGCTTTCATCCAGGAATTTACGGTTAAACCCGGAAGAACGGACGCTGGCAACAGTTTTTTATAGGGCATTGGCCAAAGCCCGTGCAGCCTTTCAGGAGGGAAAAGACATTCATGAGGTACAACGGATCGTGCGCGGTTTCGTTGAACAATACCCAGGGGTGCGGTTGGAATACTTCGAGCTTGTGGACAGCGAAAACTTAAATGCCCTTGAAAATGTTCATCAGGCGACCCAGCCGATCATGTGCATCGCAGGATATGTGGGGGAAGTAAGGCTGATCGATAACATGTTTGTGGATTAAAATCCATAGTGATAGTACCGGCCAGCATTTGTAGTTCGTCAATCGTAATTTAAAATTTGAAGTGAGGATAGAAGTATTAAAATCAAAAATTCACAGGGCAAAGATCACGGAAGCCGAACTGCACTACGTAGGGAGCATCGCCATCGATGAGGACCTGATGGATGCAGCCAACCTGATCGAGGGAGAGAAAGTACAGATCGTGAATATCAACAACGGCGAACGACTGGAAACGTATGTCATCAAAGGCGTGCGCGGTTCCGGAACCATCTGCCTTAACGGCCCGGCTGCGCGCAAAGCTCAGGTGGGTGACATCGTCATCATCATTGCATATGCTTCCATGAAGTTCGAAAAAGCAAAGAAGTTCAAGCCGACGATCGTTTTTCCAACACCTGAGAATAAATTGCCTTAGATTGTAAAAATTCAGCTTCGCACCGTGCCCAAAAGACTCAAGACCTTTCTTCAATACGCGATCATTTTCCTTATTACAGGATTGCTCATATGGTTCTCCCTGAAGGGCCTTACCGGTGAAAACAAGGGCGAATATCTACTGCAGACCTGGAAAGCCGCGGATAAGGGTTGGTTGCTTTTAATGGCCCTGATTGCCATGCTCAGCCATCTCCTGCGGGCGGAGCGCTGGCGCATGCTCCTGGAGCCTCCAGGTTATAAAGGCAAATTAAATAACAGCTTTCTTTCTTTAATGGTGGGATACCTGGTTAACCTGGCCATCCCGCGCGGCGGAGAAGTTTCTCGCTGTTATAACCTGTATAAGCTGGAAAAAACGCCTGTCGAGATCTCTTTTGGTACCGTGGTGGTGGAACGCATTGTAGACCTTGTATGTCTGCTGACGCTCATCGCAGTGGCTTTTTTTCTGGAATGGGACAAGCTTGTTGCCTTTCTCGAAACGCTTCCGCTGGGAAGCGGGGAATCGAAGGGCCCGACTGCCCTGATTTACGTCGGCATCGCCCTGATCATACTCTTATCGGTATTTATCTGGTTCGTGAAAACAAACAAAAAACTAAATGCATTTTTTGTAAGAACGTGGCATGGCTTCAAAGGTGGTTTATTATCCATTTTCAAATTGAAGAACAAAGGCCTGTTTATTTTTTACTCATTGACCATCTGGTTTTTGTATTTTCTGATGAGCTATACTGTCATCCTTGCCTTTCCCGAAACAGCACATCTTGGTCTAGAGGCAGTATTCAGCTTGTTCGCAATTGGGTCAATCGCCATGGCGGTACCCTTGCCAGGAGGTACGGGCTCATATCATGTTTTAGTACCTCAGGGTCTGGTATTCCTGTACCACATACCCCAGGCTGATGCTGTCGCCTTCACTTTTATTTTTCATGGATGGCAGACTGCTATCCTCATTGTAGGGGGAGCCATTTCCCTCATCATCACATCTGTTATTCTAAAAAGAAAAAAGTAAACTTCGGTTAATACATTATAACCGGTATTGCTTTAAATTCACACCATTGAAAATGCCGGTGACGGAACAGAATTCAAGCGGGCGGTGTTTTCCCAGTGTCTTTTTGGCAGCGTTCAGGATTTGGCGCGAACATTGAGATTTGCCATCTCGAAAGTAATATTGAATTAACTTAATTAACTATAACTATGGGCTTTGGTGCTTTAATCATCGGTGTTTTTTTCATGCTGATCGGGTGGATCGTGAGCTCCCGGCTGAAAAACAAATTCAGACAATACTCACAAACTCATTTGACCAAAGATCTTACGGGCGCTGAAATCGCCAAGCTGATGCTTGCTGATCATGGTCTCCACCATGTTCAGGTCATGAGTGCGGAGGGTCAGCTGAGTGACCATTATAACCCCGCTAACAAAACTGTAAACCTCAGTCAGGAGGTTTATCACGGCCGCAATGCCGCAGCTGCGGCGGTAGCCTCGCATGAATGTGGGCACGCCGTGCAACACGCTACTGCCTACAGCATGCTCGAATTGCGCTCTGCGATGGTTCCCATTCAGAACATCAGCGCAAAAGTGATCAACATTCTTTTCATGATGATGATGTTCGGTGCTTTCTTCGCGGGCGGTCTGTTATCGTTCAACACCGCGATGCTGGTCATCATCGCCTGTTATGGTGTGTTCACTTTGTTTGCATTTATCACGCTACCGGTGGAATTTGACGCAAGCAAACGCGCCCTCGCCTGGATTGAGTCGCGCGGTATTGTTACCCCACGTGAGCACGATATGGCGAAAGACGCGCTGAAATGGGCCGCAATGACTTACGTTGTCGCCGCCATCGGTGCGTTGACAACCTTGTTTTATTATGTGATGATGTTTCTGGGAAGCAGGGACGAATAATCCCTTTTCGCTGAATGATCTTAAAGCCTGAGAGAATATCTCAGGCTTTTTTTTGTTTTAACAGCGTTTTAAAACATATTTGGTAACGATGAACTTTGAGTATACGGAAGAACAGAAAGCTGTACAAAGTGCAGCACGTGACTTTGCCAGGAGTGAATTATTACCCGGCGTAATCGAACGGGATACCCATCAGAAATTTCCGGCCGAACAAATAAGAAAAATGGGCGAGTTGGGATTTATGGGGATGATGGTCGATCCTCAGTACAACGGTGGAGGAATGGACACCATCTCTTATGTGCTCGCGATGGAAGAAATTTCCAAAATCGATGCTTCCGCTTCCGTTTGTATGTCGGTAAACAACTCACTCGTGTGCTGGGGTCTTGAGCGGTTTGGAACCCCGGAACAGAAGGAAAAATATTTGAAAAAGCTTGCCACGGGCAGCCTCATCGGCGCGTTCTGTCTCTCCGAACCGGAAGCAGGATCCGATGCCACGAGCCAGCGGACTACAGCGGAGGATAAGGGAGATCATTATCTGCTCAACGGCACAAAGAACTGGATCACGAATGGCAACTCGGCAAGCATATATATAGTCATCGCGCAAACACATCCGGATAAAAGACATAAGGGCATCAACGCCTTAATTGTTGAAAAAGGGATGCCGGGTTTTGTCGTGGGGAAAAAGGAAGATAAGATGGGAATCCGGGGTTCTGATACACACTCGCTCATGTTCACGGACGTGAAGGTGCCGAAAGCGAACCGTATCGGTGAAGAAGGCTTTGGTTTCACCTTCGCCATGACAACGCTGAACGGGGGCCGCATAGGAATCGCCGCACAGGCACTGGGCATAGCTTCAGGCGCGCATGAGCTTGCATTGAAGTACGCGAAAGAGAGAAAAGCATTCGGCAAAGTCTTATGTGAACATCAGGCGATCCAGTTCAAGCTTGCAGAGATGGCTACAAAAATCGACGCTGCCCGTTTGCTGGTGCACAAGGCGGCCTACCTCAAGGACTTTAAGAAGGACTTTGTCAAGGCTGCTGCCATGGCAAAACTTTTCGCCTCCCAGATCGCCCAGGATGTAACAACCGAAGCCGTCCAGATTCACGGCGGATACGGGTACGTGAAAGAATATCATGTTGAACGTTTGATGCGCGATGCGAAGATCACCCAGATCTACGAAGGAACGACGGAAATACAGAAGCTCGTTATCTCAAGGGAACTGATCAAGTAAATAGTTTAAGATTTAAAGTTTAAGATTCAAGATTAAGAAGGAGGTTCCAGGATCTTGAGAGAGACTCAATTTTAAATCTTAAATCTTGAATTTCAAGCCTTATTCCACTCGTAGATCTTCTCCGCCACTTCCGTCAGCAGATCAGGATCTTTCTCCAGCGCATTGCCGATGACGATCATATCGGCCCCGCCCTCCAGCGCACTAATGGCCTTGCGGGCAGTATTAATGCCTCCTCCTACGATCAATGGTATGGTAATAGCTTTGCGGACTGCCGCGATCATCCGTGGACTGATTTCTTTCTCGGCACCACTCCCTGCGTCGATGTAAACAGCTTGTAACCCCAGCATCTGACCTGCGAGGGCAGTACTCGCCGCAAGTGAATATTTGTCATCCGGGATAGGCATGGTGTTGCTGATGTAAGCGACGGAGGTGATCTTGCCGGAATTGATCAGCATGTATCCGGTAGGAATGACCTCCAGGCGCGTGTTCTTCAGGATGGGTGCGGCCACGACATGTTGTCCAATGAGTAGTTCGGGGTTTCTTCCGGAGATCAGCGACAGAAACAAAATGGCGTCAGCGGATGCTTCCACCTGGATCGCATTTCCCGGGAACAATACGACCGGGATTGTAACATTTTCTTTGATGCGCTTAACGACATCCGAGAGATTGGTACTCGTCACCAGGCTGCCGCCGACGAAAAAATAATCAACGCAGTTTTCGTTGGCAAGGTTGATCAGGTGAAGTAACCTCGCAGGATCTTCTGCCTTATCCGGATCAACGAGAACAGCAATTGATTTCTTCTTTTCTTTATACCGTTGCTGCAAAGTACTAAGAACGCTCATTCGTATTTTCTTTCTTCACCCCATAATGTGAATGCAGGAACTCTACCAGTTTCTCCCTGGCGATGGACAGTAAAAGTCCGGTGGCCTGTGCGGCAATGACAGCGCCGATCTGGGACACGATCCCTGGCTCCTCATGCACAGAAGCTGTCTGTACCTCGGCGTCGGCATCTTCCTTCCCTTCCGCAAGCTTGATCTTTCGGGTCTTTGTTTTCTTTTTTTCAGAAGAACCGGAAAAACTGCTGACCACGAAATAAGTCAGCGCCAATGCTCCGGCGATCATCAGTGCGTTCGTGATGAGTTTTTCAGATTTTTCCGAGATCTTTTTGACTTCTTCTTCGAGGAGTTCGCGATGGTGTGCCGACTGCTGCAGCAGTCGCCCTTTGTCGGGGTTGTCTGATTCGGGATGCATAATACTATTTTTTCTTCCTGAACATTAATGAGAGCATGGATTCCAGCTTTTGAATTATCTTCTCTCGTGAAAACCACAATATGATACCGGTTATCAGGTACACGGCAGCGACGATGGAAAAGCCAGCGAAGTTTCCCAGGCTTTTACCCAACAACAGTGCAATCCCGATACTGAAAAAGGTCAGAAAAAGGGCCAGAATAAATGCGATAAACAAATAAGCAACGGCTTGGGCGAGACCTTTTGAAAGATCTTCCTTCACTTCAACCTTGAGTAGTTCAACCCTGGTTTCTACATATCCCGTTAAATTACTAAGAAGGCTGTCGACTTTGAAGAATTTAGATAAGGTATCCTTTAACATAACGCACCGTATGCGTTGCAATATAGACAGAAGATTTCAACACATAAAAGAGGCTTTTGCCTTTCGGCGTTCTGCTTTGGCCATTTCTGCGGCTGTCTTCACGGTTCCCTTTTTCTTATTTCGCGGTTCCAAAATTCGCCGTGAACCCTGGACAAATCGACCGGGCGCCAAAAGCCAGAATCCGGAACCAACGAAGACAACGTCAAGTCGTCAGCTCATTTATTGCCATCCAGGCCATTAGACCCGGGCCTACCTTCAATGCGTCCTCGTCGATGTCGAAGGTGGGCGTATGGACGTAGGAGGTAATTCCCTTCGCGGGATTGTTCGTGCCCAGCCGGTAAAAGGATGCAGGGATCACCTGGGAATAGTATGAAAAGTCTTCCGCTCCCAGGGTAATGTCAATATCCACAACGTTTTCGTGGCCGACGTATGCTTCCGCTGCGCTCCTGATCCTGCGTGTAAGCTCCGGGTTATTCTCCAAATAAGGATAGCCTTTTGATATCTCCACTTCGCACTTTCCTCCCATGCCCTCGGCAATTGATTCGGCCATTTTTTTGATCTTATTTAATGCGGATGCACGCCACTCCTCATTCATGGCCCTGAACGTGCCGGCAATATGTACTTCATTCGGAATGATATTGGTCGCCCCCTTGCCGATGATGTTTCCGAAGGAGAGAACTGTCGGTTGCTTCGGGCTGGCATTTCTGCTGATGATCTGCTGAAGCGCAATGATGATATGAGACGCCATCAGTATGGGGTCAATCGCCAGATCGGGCGCAGCGGCGTGTCCCCCCTTGCCGATAACTTTCAGATAGATCTCATCGCAGCTCGCCATGTACATACCCTCGCGGAATCCAATCTTCCCAACCGGCAATAAAGGAAATACGTGTTGGCCGATGATGCCTGATGGCTGTGGATTTTTCAATGCGCCGTCGCGGATCATATAAGAAGCGCCGCCTGGATTTTTTTCTTCCCCGGGCTGAAATAACAGCCGCACAGTTCCTTCAAACTGATCCTTTACTGAATTGAGTATCTTTGCCGTACCGAGCAATGACGCCGTGTGAACATCATGGCCGCAAGCGTGCATCACTCCCGGAACCTTTGATTTGTAGGGAATTTCGCTAGTCTCATTTATTGGCAGCGCATCCATGTCTGCCCGGAGCGCGATGCTTTTTTTGCCCGGATTTCTTCCTTCAATCTCCGCGACAAGACCTGTGGTGGCTACGCCTTCTTTTACCTTGATCCCGAAAGACTGGAGTTTTCCTGCGACGAATTTGGCTGTATTGTATTCCTGATACGACAATTCCGGATTCTCATGAAGATGGCGCCGCGCTTCAATAACCTCCCCGCTATATTGCTCTGAAAGTGATTTTATTTTCTCAAGAAGTCCCATTGCAAGTAATTGAGCGTCAAAAATACGGAAAGTTTGGGAAGTGATCTCACAGCATCATACTGGCGTAGCCGCAGGACGTCATTGGTTGAGGCGCGGTATGAGCAGCGCGCTTGGCGTTGAAGGGCGTGGCAGCGACGCGTGGCAACACGTCCCCGTCAGCCTTCAGATCTAATGCATTGGAACTCTGTCAGGAATTACGATGGCGTTGGGAAAATGTCTTTTCACCGACAGGTAATCTTTCTGTGCTTCCATACGGGTGAGGTACTGGCCACTTCGCACCCTGAAATTAGGTTGCCTGTATTCAACTTCCGAACGAAGGTCAGGCAATGATTGACTAAGTTTCTTCTTCACGTTCAGGGCGTCTTCCCTTTTTATTCCTGAATAGACCTGGATGGTAAACCCGTCAATAAATCCCCTGCTGAGATTCTCTTCGTATATGATGTCAAGGATGGGGTCAACCTGATCGTTAATGGCGTATTGCGCTTCCACATATCGGTTCGTCCTGGTTCTCTCCGTCGCTGTGGTGGCTTTTGCCGTATCTACGGCCTTTTCAGCCTCCGGTCTCCAGACCGACAGATCTTCGGAATATTTCCCTGAGCCCGCGCCGGCGCCAGAAGTAGTCACTTTCGAAGCACAGCCGAAAATGATCGCCGATCCAAGAAGTATCAATAGTAGTTGGCGCATATTATTCAATTATAATGCAACGGTTATGAAGGATGTCATCTTCTACCTTCTTGTATTTAACGTCACGAAGCACACGACCGTCGGGATATTGAACGGTCACCTTGTCATTTCGGTTGGCCAATTTTTGTGATTTGGCCGGCAGCACCTTTTCCTGGGGAGGTCTGTCAGCTTGCGGCTGTCCGCCGCCGCCGCCGGCACCACCACTCAGCAAGGATTTGGATTCTTCTTTCTGCTCACTCAGGCGCGCCCTGCGTTGCGTACGCGCTTCCTGCACCTGCTCCGGTTTCTGAACCGGGATGTCCGCCTTCATCAGGAAGGCGACGGTGTCTTCATTAACCTTTGCAATAAAGCGTTTGAATAGCTCGAAGCCCTCAAATTTGTAGATCAGCAACGGATCCTTCTGTTCATACACCGCATTTTGCACAGATTGCTTCAGGTCATCCATTTCGCGAAGATGTTCTTTCCATTGCTGATCGATAATAGCAAGGGTGATCATTTTCTCCATCGCCTTGATCAACTCGGTATTGTTTGTCTGAACACATTTATCCAGAGACGCCGCCACGCCGATTTGTTTGCCCCCATCCGTAAATGGCACCAGGATGTTTGCGATTGTAGCGCCGCGTGTCTTGTGAATTTCATGTACAATGGGCAACGCCTTTTCCGCTACCATCTTATTCTTCTGATGGTAATGCTCCAATGCCTTGTGATAAAGATCATTGGTCAATCCTGCAGGATCCATTTTTTCGAATTGTTCTTTCGGCAATTCGTAATCAATTCCGAGTATGCTCAGTGCGTTCAAACGCAGGCTTTCATAATCCGCCGCGTTCTTCGCGTTGATAACCACTTCTTCAGCGGTATCGAATAACATGGTAAGGATGTCCAGTTCAAGGCGTTCACCGAACAGTGCATTTTTTCTTCGCTTGTATATGACCTCGCGCTGGGAGTTCATTACGTTGTCGTATTCCAGCAGTCGCTTTCTGATGCCGAAGTTATTCTCCTCAACTTTCTTCTGAGCCCTTTCAATGGAACTTGTCACCATTGAATGCTGGATCACCTCTCCCTCCTTCAATCCCAGTTTATCCATGATCCTGGCGATGCGCTCCGGCATAAACAGGCGCATGAGATTATCTTCGAGGGACACAAAGAACTGTGAAGTTCCGGGATCACCCTGGCGACCTGAACGACCACGCAACTGGCGGTCTACCCGTCTGGATTCGTGGCGTTCTGTACCAACGATCGCAAGGCCTCCGGCAGCTTTTGACTCCGGTGTGAGCTTGATATCCGTACCACGCCCTGCCATGTTTGTCGCGATGGTGACCGTGCCAGGCTTTCCGGCTTCGGCAACAATCTCAGCTTCGCGCTGGTGCTGCTTTGCATTCAGAACCTGGTGCTTGATCTTTCTGATCTGCAGCATGCGGCTGACGAGTTCGGAGATCTCTACCGAGGTGGTGCCCACAAGCACGGGGCGTCCTTCACCCGTGAGCCGTACAATTTCGTCAATGACCGCATTGAATTTTTCGCGCATGGTCTTGTAGACAAGATCATCATAATCTTTTCTGACCTGCTGTCGGTTGGTGGGGATCACCACTACGTCCAATTTATAAATATCCCAAAGCTCGCCTGCCTCCGTTTCAGCAGTACCGGTCATACCTGCAAGCTTGTGGTACATGCGGAAATAGTTCTGGAGCGTAATGGTGGCGTACGTCTGCGTAGCATCCTCAACCTTCACATTCTCCTTCGCTTCGATTGCCTGGTGTAAACCGTCAGAGTAGCGACGGCCTTCCATGACACGGCCGGTCTGCTCGTCTACGATCTTAACCTTGCCATCTACGATAATGTACTCAGTGTCTTTCTCGAACAGTGTATATGCCTTCAGCAATTGGTTCACGCTGTGGATCCGTTGAGACTTCACCTGGTAGTCGCGGATCAGTTCCTCTTTTTTCTGGAAACGCTGATTGTCATCCAGTGAAGTATCCTTCTCAAGTTTGTTGATCTCCGTTCCGATCTCCGGGAGGATAAAGAAGTTGGTATCTTCTCCTTCACCCGTAATGAGATCGATACCTTTTTCCGTGAGCTCCACGCTGTTATCTTTTTCCTCGATCACAAAATACAAGGGCTTGTCCGCCTCCGGCATATTGCGCTTGTTATCCTGGAGATAAAAGTTCTCCGTCCGCTGCAGGATGGCTTTCATGCCTGGCTCACTGAGGTATTTTATCAATGGTTTGTACTTGGGCATTGCGCGATGCGCGCGGAAGAGATTCAAGCCTCCGTCCTTTTCGTTTCCGTCGCTGATCAGTTTGCGCGCGGCGTTCAGGTATTCATTTATTGCCTTCTTCTGGGCCTCCACGAGTTTGAAGATCCGTGGTCTAAGGTCGTAAAACTCATGTTCGTCGCCACGCGGCACCGGACCGGAAATGATGAGCGGCGTTCTGGCTTCATCAATCAAAACGGAGTCGACCTCATCCACCATTGCGTAGTGGTGTTTGCGCTGCACAAGTTCTTCGGGATCCCGCGCCATATTGTCGCGCAGGTAATCAAAACCAAATTCGTTATTGGTTCCGTAAGTGATATCGGCCTTGTAGGCATTTCTGCGAGCCTGTGAATTGGGTTCGTGCCTGTCGATACAATCAACGGAAAGGCCATGAAACATATAGATGGGACCCATCCATTCGCTGTCACGCGTCGCCAGGTAGTTGTTCACCGTAACAATGTGCACACTGCGTTTGGCAAGCGCATTTAAGAACGCCGGCAAGGTCGCAACGAGCGTCTTACCTTCACCCGTGGCCATTTCAGCAACCTTTCCTTCGTGCAAAACGGCGCCACCGATCAGCTGAACGTCATAATGAACCATGTCCCAGGTGACCATATTGCCGGCCGCCATCCATTGGTTTGACCATCGTGCTTTATCGCCAGCGATCGTGATGTTCTGATGTGTCGCCGCGAACTGGCGGTCGAAGTCCTGCGCAGTTACTTCCAGATAGGAATTTTCCTTAAAGCGCCTGGCTGTCTCACGCACAATTGCAAAAGTTCTTGGGAGCACCTTCAGCAGTACTTTCTCCAGCTCTTTGTCGCGATCAGCTTCCAAACGATCGATCTCACCAAAAATTCCTTCCTTCTCATTGATGTCAAGGTCTGGATTTTCGGCAATCCTCTGATGGAGTGACGCAAGTTTATCATCGATTCCCTTTAACTCCTGGTCGAGAATATTTTGAATCTGTATGGTTTCGCTGCGCAGTTCATCATGCGTGACTGTCTTTAACTTTTCTCCTTCCTGCTTGGCCTGTTCGACCAGTGGCATTAATCGCTTAATGTCACGCGCTGATTTATTTCCAAAAAGTTTACCAATGAGTTTTAACATGAGTATTGTTGTCGGTTGATGTCCTCTCGCTTTTTTAATTAGGAGAGTGCCCAAAACGGGCCTAAAGTTAATCCGTTTGCCTGTTACCCCCAACCGATATACGGAAAAGGATAAAGAAGCTTGAAACGGTTTTTAGGATTGTCAATTATAGTTCCAGATCGCCTTCGAATACCATTTTGGCAGGACCAATCAGGTAAATTGCTTCAAATGCGCCTGCCTGTCCGGCAGCCAGGTCGGAGTGACGGGTTTTGAATTCAACTTTAAGGTCGCCACCGAGGGTTTTAACATTGACAGGGGACATGAGCCCCTTCAAAGAAGCGGCCAAAGCGGCCGCGGTGACGCCGGTGCCGCAGCTCAGCGTTTCGTTCTCGACGCCGCGCTCATAGGTTCGGACGAAAATGGTGTTACCACCCTGAATTTCAACAAAATTTACATTGGTGCCACCGGGCGCAAAAGGAGCGCTGTATCGTATTTCCTTTCCCGTTTCATAAACGGGATAGTTTTTCACGTCTGGTACAAAGCGGATATAATGCGGTGACCCTGTGTGAATGAAAAAGTCCTCTCCCTGTTCACGGACGTCACTAACATCATTCATTTTTAACCGCACGGCACCACTTTCCTGAATTTCAGCATCGTGAAGGCCGTCATAAGCCTCGAACCTTGCCTGGCCATTTATCAGTCCGAGAAAAGCAGCCATTCGTACAGCAGCCCTACTGCCATTTCCGCATAGACTTTGGGAACCGTCACTATTGTAATACTGTAGCCTGAACTGCGCGGAAGAGTGCGTTTCGATTAACATCAGGCCGTCGGCACCGACACCGAATTTGCGGTCACACAAGGCCCTGATCTGGTCAATAGAAAGAGAATATCGGCCTGACCTGTTGTCGATCAACACAAAATCGTTGCCTGTTGCCTGATATTTATAGAAATGAACTTTCACGAACGAGGGAATAGTGGATAAAAGCCTGCTGATTTCAGGTCGGTGATGGTCAAAGCGCCCTTAACAGCGGCATGGCTTCTTTACGCTTTCGTTACTTAACTTCTTCGTAGTCAATATACTCGCCTGTGACCTTGGGGTTCTTTTTTGATTTCGCTCCCTGACCATTGCCATGAATATTTCCTGGTTGGTTATTGCGGAATTGCTGTGAAGCCGCGCCGATCTTAAACAGGAATGAACCGATCTTATAGAGAACGTAAGTTGTGACGGCGATGATCAGGAGAAATTTAAACATGATAATTCCTTTTTAATTCTAATAACCGAAAATCAAAGGTAGAGGTTCGTCATTAATTCCCAATGTCCACCCGCGTATAAAAAAGTCCTTCTTTGGGAGCCAGCGGCAAAGCGATGTCTCCCTTAAAGGACCTTTATTTATAAATTTCAGGTCTTTACCTACTCAGGTAAAGATTTCGCTCAGCGTAAATCTTCAGGAAGTAATCATCCATCAGGTCATCGATGAAGTATATTGATTCACCGGTTGACTTCATCTCCGGGCCGAGCTCCTTATTGACATCCGGGAATTTGCTGAAAGAGAAAACCGGTTCCTTGATTGCGTATCCTTTTCGGGTAGGTCTGAACTTAAAGTCCTTCACCTTCTTCGCACCCAGCATGATCTTCGTCGCATAGTTCACATAGGGCTCATCATATGCTTTACAGATAAAGGGCACCGTGCGCGACGCTCTCGGGTTTGCCTCGATGACATAAACTTTGTCATTTTTAATAGCAAACTGGATATTAATAAGACCTTTTACCTGGAGGGCCTGGGCAATCTTCACGGTATATTGCTCCATCTGCTTCATGACGAAATCTCCCAGGTTGTAAGGAGGAAGTACCGCGTATGAATCACCCGAATGAATGCCGGCGGGTTCAATGTGCTGCATGACGCCGATAATGTATGCGTTATCTCCATCGCAGATCGCATCCGCTTCAGCTTCGATCGCTGCGTCAAGGAAATGGTCCAGCAACACTTTGTTCTCGGGAAGATGCTTCCAGATATCGAGGATGTGATGCTCGAGTTCCTGCTCATTGATGACGATCTTCATACTCTGACCACCGAGCACGTACGACGGGCGCACCAATAACGGGAAGCCTATCTGCTTGCTGGCCTCCAGGGCTTCATCGGCATTGCGGGCAACGCCGAATTCGGGATAAGGAATATTGAGTTCCTTCAGGAGGTTGGAAAAACGTCCGCGGTCTTCGGCGAGATCAAGTGAATCAAACGAAGTGCCGATGATTTTGATGCCGTAGTTATGGAGTTTTTCGGCGAGCTTCAGCGCTGTCTGTCCACCGAGTTGAACGATCACGCCTTCCGGCTTCTCATGCTGGATCAGGTCGTAAAGGTGTTCCCAGAAAACAGGTTCAAAATACAGTTTGTCCGCAATGTCAAAATCCGTCGAGACAGTTTCAGGATTGCAGTTAAGCATGATGGTTTCGTAGCCGGATTCTTTCGCCGCGAGCACGCCGTGTACGCAGGAGTAGTCAAACTCGATACCCTGGCCGATGCGGTTAGGGCCTGAACCCAGCACGATCACTTTCTTCTTGTCAGAAACCTTTGATTCATTTTCCTGATCGAAAGTAGAATAATAGTAAGGAGTTTTTGCCTCGAACTCAGCAGCACAGGTATCGACAAGTTTGTATACGCGGTGAATACCCATCTCCCTTCGCTTCGCATGCACTTCACTTTCCAGGCAATCAAGCAGATGGGCAATCTGGCGGTCAGCATAGCCCTGTTCCTTTGCCTGCTTCATCAGGTGGACGGGGATATCATCGAGGGAAAACTTCTCAATCTCTTTTTCAAGCTCAACCAGTTCCTCGATCTGCTTGAGGAACCACCGGTCTATCTTTGTTAACTTTTGTATGGTCTTGATTGGAATGCCCAACTTGATCGCATCGTAAATATGGAATATCCTGTTCCATGTGGGATGCTCAAGGCTGTGCAATAGTTCATCCTGTTTGGTCAATGATTTTCCGTCGGCTCCGAGTCCGTTTCTTCTGATCTCCAGTGACTGACAGGCTTTTTGCAAGGCTTCCTGGAAGTTCCGGCCAATGGCCATCACTTCACCGACAGATTTCATCTGCAATCCAAGAGATCTGTCAGCGCCGGGGAACTTGTCGAAATTCCAACGCGGAATTTTTACGATCACGTAATCCAGGGCCGGCTCAAAATATGCGGTAGTAGTACCCGTAATTGCATTTTTTAACTCATCAAGATTGTAGCCGATGGACAGTTTAGCGGCAATCTTGGCGATCGGATATCCCGTTGCCTTGGAGGCGAGGGCGGAAGACCGCGACACGCGCGGGTTGATTTCAATCCCGATGATCTCATCGTAATTTTCGGGATTCAGGGCGAACTGAACGTTACATCCACCGGCGAATTTGCCGATGCCATTCATCATCCTGATCGCGAGGTCGCGCATCTTCTGATAAGTGGTGTCGGGTAAAGTCATCGCAGGGGCAACGGTGATCGAATCTCCGGTATGGATACCCATCGGATCGAAGTTCTCGATCGAGCAAATGATGATCACATTGCCGTTTCCATCGCGCAACAATTCGAGCTCATATTCCTTCCATCCGAAAATACTTTGCTCCACCAATACTTCATGTATGGGCGAGGCGTGTAATCCGCGGTCAAGTGCATCGTCAAAGTCTTCGGCACTTTTAACAAAACCGCCGCCTGTACCGCCCAGGGTGAATGACGGCCGGATGACCAAAGGGAAACCGATTTCCTGGGCGATCTCCTTACCCATGAGGAATGACGTGGCAGTAGCGCCCCTGCAGACACCAACCCCCAGTTCATTCATTTTCAACCTGAACTTCTCCCGGTCCTCGGTAGTCTCGATCGCCTTAATATCAACGCCGATGATTTTGACACCAAAGTGCTGCCAGATACCGGCTTTATCGCAGTCGATACAAAGGTTGAGGGCGGTCTGCCCTCCCATCGTAGGGAGCACTGCATCGATGTGATGCTTCTCAAGAATTTCGCGAATGGACTTTTTCGTGAGCGGCTTTAGATAAATGTGGTCAGCCGTTACCTTATCCGTCATAATCGTGGCCGGATTGGAATTTATCAACACCACCTCAATACCTTCCTCTCTCAATGAACGGGAGGCCTGGGAGCCCGCATAGTCAAATTCACATGCTTGACCGATAACGATCGGCCCACTTCCGATGATCAGTACTGAACGAATACTTCTATCTCTTGGCATTGGTTGTTGGGAAAGGAATTAACAAAATTGCGCAAAAATATACCAGAATTGTTGGATTAACAGGATTCAGCCAATTTTTTTAAAATGTTTTAAACTTTCCTCCCGCAGCATAATGCTTGCGGCACAAACCCGGGTTGCAGCATTGCAGAACCAGTTTATCTTTCCTGCCTTTTTGCCTTTCTGAAAAGTGTCTTAAGATCCTGATGCCCCCGGAGTATCAAAATGGTAAAAAGTCTAACCCAGCCGCTAGGAAGACGGCGGAGCCTTTGCGGCCGCCTGCGGGGAGTCGCCAAAATCTGCAGCCGGATACTGAGAATTTTCAAAGAGAGGTCTACTCTGCCTTGTGGAACTTGCGCGTGTAGACCTTTGCGCCGGCCTTAATATGCAAAAGGTAAATTCCAGCCTTTAAGGAATGCAACCCGAAACTCCTTTCGAACATTCCCGGAGGTAAATTCGTCAGGCGTTCAAGATGAAGAATCCTTCCCTGAAGGTCCAGAATCTGAATTTCCAAAGCTCCGTCACCCGGGGTCAGCAATTCGACCATCAGGTTTTTCGTCACCGGCACAGGATACACCTTGAACGCCGCCGAAGTTGATTCGTCAATGTCTGTGACCGGTCCCTGAATGGACAAGTTGTCGATCGCCCATCCCCATCCGTGTGCCAGCGCATCCGCAAACAACCGGAAGCGGATGAGAACTTCGTCTCCTGCGGTGAAATTCCTATTCTCCAGCATATTGATATTTCTCCGCCGGTACAGGGCAGCTTCGCCTTGCCCCTGAGAATCGTCATCGAGCATCTTTTCGTTGTAACGGTCTAGCCATACGCTGACTTCACGCGAATCGTAACCGGGGGCAAAGGACATCCACGATCTGCCTCCGTCAACCGACCCTTCCAGGATCACGTAGTCGAAAAAACCCGGATCACCGAATTCCGAACCATCCTCGCCGGGCTCGACGAGTACGATCTCTTCAAACCGGATCACGGGATTCGTATTGTCAATCCTGATAGGGATCTGCAACTGGTATACATAATTACTTTCCTCATTAACACCGGTACCATTTTGATATGGATGATCGCTGTGGATTGCGCCATCCGAAAAACCTGAAGGCGTTGTAATCGTAAAATTACTGCCAAAGAAGTCAGCGGATGGATCGTTAAAATCATTGATATACGCGTCGCGCGCCGGCAATATCCCATTGACTGCGACCACATGGTATCCCGCTGCAGGATGTATTGTAATGTTTTCGGCGCTGGCGCGGTCTCTTGCGATGATACGGTAATGAATTTCATCGCCGACATCCAATGCCGGCACTGCGATGAGTGCACTGTATTCATCCGTGTTCCCTGCGCGCACCAGAATTGCAGTCTGAATGCCGCCGTCATTCACCCGATACTCCGCTAAAACTTCAGCTAATCCCAGATTGTCGGTCACTTCTGCAGTCACCGAGAGTTGTTCGTCACTTTCAAGGATGAAGGTGACCGGATCATGACTTATCTCCGGGGCCGCAAGATCGGGACCAATATTAAAAAAGTGAGTGCCCTGCTCTGGAGCAGCACCCGACGTGTGCATTTTCCCGGGATTGGTGAAAATTCTGTTTTTCCCGTCCGGAACGGAAATGAAATAACTATACGCCATGTTAGTCGTTGTACCGGGAAGCGCGGATTGAAACTGATCAGCGACACCGGTTGGCGTCATGTTCACAACCGTAAAATTGGTGCCGTCACTTGTATAGTGCAGTTTTACCTGGCCCGCATCGTAGCCATTATCACTCCGGATAATAGCGGTGATATTATACGGTTGTCCGTTTTTTATCTCGGTGTCCTTCAGTGGTGCATGCTTAATATTAACATTTACCCATCCCATATCTCCGAGCATGCCCAGGAGAGCTCCCCCCGGAACGTGAATTGACTCTCCGAAAGCGATATGGGGAGTCATCAGCCGATTGGCGTCGCCACTCGCACTGAACGTGCCTTCGTCGAGATGGGAGATGCTCGACCCCCCATCAAACGTCGAAGGCGCAAACAATTCGGGCTTCGTTCCACCCAGGGCGGCAACCGAAAGCGGACTGTTGAAAAATAGATTCGTGCTTTGCAAGGCAACTTTCAGGGAAGGGGAAGGTGACTGAAAATCATCGACCAGATTGTCGGAGGCCCCATCCTCTACGAATAAATCAAAAATAAAGGGTACTGAAATTCCCCCGCTAGACAAGCCGACACTCCCTTCAGCCCCTTCAACGTCATAGGTATCCGTGAACCCCAACCCATGGGCTATTTCATGGAGCACAATGGTGACCATATCCATTTTACCGGCAGGCGTATTTCCGTCGGTACCGAAGTACCAGGAGGCATTGCTGTTGAAGGAGGCGACCACGTCGGCTTCCGACGCATCGTTCAGTTCGCGCCCCGATAACTTCTCCGCCAGCGCCACGGGATAAAACGTATTCAGATGTTGTTCGCCGCCAAAATTTGCATAGGCCCTTCCCCACACAGCTTCGCCGAGCACGCCGCTCTCCAGAGGCTTCCATTCAGCCATGATCCTGATAGGTACGGGTGAAGTGAGTTCAGATTCCCAAATGTCGACAGCGTACTGAAAAGCCGTTTTGGCAATGTTGTCGGCCGGGAAGTTTATGTACTGGACCTCGATGCGGGCTGCCTTCATTCTGGCTGTCCCATCCTTTCGCCATTGTTTCAGCTTTTCGGAAATACCGATATGGTCAGGACGGGTTTCGGAAGACTGATAACAAATGACCGGGTGGGTGGGTTTAAAACTCAGCAAACGCTGTGCGAATCCGGATTGAATTCCTGTGAACAGCATGAACAGGATAATCCCTCTCATCATTTGTCAGCATTACAGTACAAAACCAATGACCCATAGCGACTCGGCAGGTCGCTACCACGATACTCAGGCAAGCTGTGCTTTAACGAGCGCATACCAAAACGTTACCTATGATTTGCCGGAAAGGTCGATCACTTTGTTCCACACCCTGAATACATTTTTGTAACATATCTTCTCGATATCAGCGGGTGAATATCCGCGTTTCAATAGTTCGGCGATGAGATTTGGGTAAGTGGAAACGTCTTTTAACCCGAGCGGCAGACTGTCTCCGACGCCATCGTAATCCGAACCGATGCCCACATGGTCAACGCCCACCAATTTTACAACATGATCGATGTGATCGGCTACTCTCGCAACGTCGGAGTATAATTCTTTGTGTTGCTTGCCGAACCGCTCAATGATGGGTTGCGCTTCAGGGTCTCCGGACGAAAGATTTTTCGATATCAGAATGGTTTCAAGCGAGTCGCGCAACGCATCGTTCTGGCGGGCGACTGAATCGAGGAACGAAGCCCCGAAATTGATCTGGATCACGCCACCATTCTTAGCCAGTACACGGATCATATCGTCGTTCATATTCCTTTCGAATCCCGGCGTGAAATGTCTGCAGGAAGAATGCGAGGCAATGACCGGTGCCCGTGTTATTTTCATGACATCATAAAATGCGCTATCCGATACATGAGAGATGTCGACCATGATTCCCACCTGGTTCATCTCGGCAACGACCTTTTCTCCAAACGGGCTTAATCCACCCCACGTGGCGGTACTGTCATAACTCGAATCACAGATCTGATTGTCCTTTCCGTGGGTAAGCGTAATGTAACGGATACCCCGGTCGAAGAAATATTTCACATTGGCAAGGTCATTGCCAATAGGCGCCCCGTTCTCCATGCCCATGGGCAACGATATCTTTCCTCCGGCTGTATTCTTTTCAATGTCAGCAGGGGTTCTCGCCAGGGCAAATTTATCGGGTATCCCCTTTGCAATCCCTTCGACCATGTTGATCAGTGTGTCCGCAAGCGCTTTGCCCATATCCGGTTGTTGCTGATTGACGGAAGGGATGTATATGGACATGAAGGGCGCGTCAAGTCCCCCTTTCTTTGCCCGCTCAAAATCAAAATCGCCTTCTGTGGTGCTGACAGGGATGCCAAGGTATTGGCGTTCAAGCCTGAAATTTTTAATGCTTAACCGGTAGGGAAGATCAACGTGTCCATCGACAATAATATAAACCTGGGCAAGGGAATCGGCAATCTTTTGGACCTCTTCATTGGGTAAATTGCTGAAATTTTTCGCTGTGTCAACTGTGTGGCACCCGGAAAGCCACACGACAAGAAAGCACGCACCGAGAAAGTTTAATTTCATAAAGACGGGAAAGAATTTATATTATTACAAAGTTATTGATTCAGGCGCTACCCGCAGGTCATGCGGTTGGGGTTAAATCAAAGCAATTTGTAAAAATAAAAATGATTTAGATTGTTTCCGTCAAAAGAACTTCCGCTTATAACAAAATCCCAGCTGGCTTTGCGAAACGGGCAGGACAGACCTGAAATCTGGGTTGCCTTCAACGATCTTGTGTACGATGTCACTGCCTCAAGGCTCTGGCTTAAGGGGAAGCATTATGAACACTGGGCCGGCCAGGACCTTTCCGATGAATTAAGAGATGCCCCGCATACCGAAAAAGTCTTTGACAAATTCAAGGTGATCGGCAAACTGAAAGCCTGAGGATTTATTTCAAAGCATCCAGCATATTCTTTTATCAATTCATTTCAAATTTTAGCTTTGCACAACTACTGGATGACTTAAGATCCAGGAGAAGCAACAACATGATTTTAATAGCGGATAGCGGAGGCTCCAAGACTGACTGGAGGCTCGTTTCAAAAAACGGCGCGATTGATCAGGCAAGTACGCCTGGGTTCAATCCATATTACCAACCCATCGAAGACCTTAACAGGAATGTGCGGGAGACTTTGTTGCCGCGTATCCCCGCGGGCGAGGTTGTAGAGGATATCTATTTCTACGGCGCGGGCGTGTCTTCCGAAAAAAATCAGTTGACCATTAAGCATGCTTTCCTGGAGTTTTTCCCGCAATCCAGGATTGAGATCGGTTGGGATCTGCTGGCCGCGGCGCGGGCTTTATGTGGCAACGAACCGGGTATTGCGTGTATTATGGGTACCGGCTCCAATTCCTGCCTGTACGATGGGAAAAATATCATTGACAATGTAGCGAACCTGGGATGGATCCTCGCGGATGAAGGCTCTGGCGCCAACATTGGCAGAAAGTTTCTGGTAGACTATCTCAGAAAGAAACTGCCTGAAAATCTCGCGAACCAATTTCATGCGCGGTTCCCGCTCACGCGGGAGGAATTTCTTGAAAAAGTGTATCAGGAAGAGAAGCCCAGTGCATTCCTTGCCAGCTTCGCAAAATTCATCTTTCAGCATTTGAAAGAACCTTATTGCTACCAGCTGATCTACTCAAGCTTCGCTGAGTTCTACGAGAACAATGTGATGAAATACAAGGACTATCAGCACCTGAAAGTTCACTTTACCGGCTCGATTGCATTTTATTTCAGCGACATATTGCGTCAGGTGGCGAACGACAAGGGCATTACCGTTAAGAATATTCTGGAGGGCCCAATCGCGGGCCTGACTTTATATCACACACACAAACGTTGAAACCCTGAAATATTTCTGCCTGGACTATGTCTACAACTACCGAATCTTCTTCTTCCTATAGCAACCTCGAACAAATGAGTGTTCATGAGCTTTTGAACAACATGAACAGGGAAGATAAGACCGTTCCGCTCGCAGTGGAGAAAGCTATTCCGCAGATCGAGCGGCTGGTGGAAGCGGTAGTAAACAAAATGACTTCTGGTGGCAGGCTCTTTTATATTGGTGCCGGAACGAGTGGAAGGCTGGGTGTTCTTGATGCCTCCGAAATCCCACCTACCTACGGGATGCCGCACGGCCGCGTGATCGGCCTTATTGCCGGCGGAGACGCTGCTATCCGCAAGGCTGTCGAAAATGCGGAAGACGATAAAGCCCAGGCGTGGAAGGATCTTCACGCGCATGATATCAGTGATAAAGATGTTCTGATAGGGATTGCTGCCAGCGGGCGCACCCCTTACGTGATCGGTGGCTTGAACGAAGCGCAGGCACACGGGATCACAACCGGCTGCGTCGTTTGCAACGCAGGTTCCGAAGTAGCAAAGCACGCCACTTTTCCGGTCGAGGTTGTGGTCGGTCCTGAATTTGTTACCGGGAGCACGCGCATGAAATCAGGAACAGCACAAAAGCTCGTCTTGAACATGATCTCCACTGCGACCATGATCCGCCTGGGCCGGGTAAAGGGCAACAAGATGGTCGACATGCAATTAACGAACGTAAAGCTTGTCGATCGCGGAACGAAGATGGTAATGGAGGAGCTGGCAATTCCCCAGGACGAAGCCGAACGTTTACTCAAGGAATATGGTTCTGTGCGAAAAGCAGTAGAAAGTCGCAGGGGCCATGCACGACATTGAACCGTATTACAACTGGTTAAAATATTACGATCCTTCCTCGGATGACCGCTCACCTTTTTACGGGAAGGAATACAATTACGACATTTACTCCGAGACGATCTACGGCTATTATATCGATCCCGCGTGGGATTTCATGGGGTCGGAAACCCTGTATGTAAAAATTCTATATACGGACTATACCGTCGGGTATTCTGTGCTTGAATTTATCGGCGAGTGGAATGACGCGATCAATAATGACATCATGCATCTGAAACGAAATGTCATTGAGTCTCTACTGCACGAAGGCATCAACAAATTCATTTTGATAGGCGAAAACGTCATGAACTTTCATGGCTCTGACGATTGCTATTACGAAGAATGGTTTGAGGATGTAGAAGATGGCTGGATCGCTGCCGTCTCCTTCCCTGATTTTGTACAGGAGGAATTCAGGAAATACAACGTTGACCACTATGTGAATATGGGCGGAACACTACAGATCAGTCAGTGGCGGACCATGCACCCGCACACTTTTTATGATGTTGTGAGCAAGCTGATTCAGCGGAGGCTGGCTTAGTTGTTTCCCCTTCAACGTGCCTGTTTAAACCTAAAAGACCTACCCCTGGCAGAATTATAGAAGACTCAGCTGAACGTTGGTGACGAGGACATCGGCGGGAACGAGGTAGTGTCGTTTGGTTTTCATTTCATGACAAAGGACGCGCG
>JBARAD010000246.1:0-2424 GCA_049791675.1 Chryseosolibacter sp. | reverse complement strand
GATTACTAATGACTGATTTACTGATCACTGATTACTAATGACTGATTTACTGATCACTGATTACTAATGACTGATTTACTGATGACTGATTACTAATGACTGATTTACTGATGACTGATTACTAATGACTGATTTACTGATTAACTGATGACCAACAACTAACGGCCCAATTTCCCGGAAACCTCCGCCGCCTTCACACTAAACACGCCCTCCCCGGCGGCCACTTCATCAAAATATTTCTTTGCCTCCTCCTTCTCACCTTTCTTCAGGTGAATGAGACCGAGAAACCATTTCGCTTCGCCATCGTACGCATCGTAGTTTTGGAGGAGATCCGTAAAATTCGCGTGCGCGACTTCCGTCTTTCCGATCATCAGATTGGAATTCCCCAACAGCATCAGTACGCCTGCGTCCTTGTTCGCGGCATTTTCGGCGATCAAGTTCGTAAACAAAAGAGATGCCCGCTCGTAATCACCCTGGTCGTAAGCGCGAAAAGCCTCGCTCCTGGCGGAGACGTCGGTGCGCGCCCGGGTATTCGATTCAAAAACATTCGGATAGGGATTCATATAAGCCTCGTACAGGTCAATGGCGCTTTGGTCCCACGACGGCGCGAACACCACCAGGATCACGATCGCCACAGAAGCCGCGGCTGCAAGAATAAACCAACGTCTGCCAAAGATGCCGCGCTCGAGTGACGACAACTCCTTTTCCTTCTGCTTGAGAAACGTGAGTTCTGTTTGCGCCGCGCCGAAGCGGATGGTATTGACGAGCAATTTTTCGTGCTCGAACATCTTCTGAAAGCCAGGGTCGTCCTTCAGCTTTGCATCCAGCATGGCTCTTTCGTCATGGCTCAGGCCATGATCAAAGTAGCGTTCGATGAGCTCAATATCGTGTAGAGAATGTTTCATATCGTTGTCGGTATGTGTGCTGCGTCCACTTCTCTTTCAAACAGTTTCCGCAGCCGCGCCATACATTTGCACTTCTGATTTTTGGCGGTATCCGCATTCTTATAATTCAGCCTTTCGCTGATCTCTTCCATACTTCTCCTCTCATAATAGTACATTTCAACCAGTTGCCTGCAGGGCTCCCCCAGGGCCATCAGCGCATTTCTCGCCATCATAAAAAGACTTTCGTCCACCGGCTCGTCGGCTTCATCGACGAGGAACTCCTTCAGCCATTTCTCCTGGTTGATCGGCGTGTTGCGTCTGGACTTCCGCATATTATCCCGCGCTACATTTTTTCCGATCCCAAACAGGTAAGTTTTAACACTGCTCACCAGGTGCTCCAGCTTTCCTGATTTAATGTTGTCATAGAATATCAGGATGGTGAGCTGATAGATATCCTTGCTGTCATCTTCCGAACAATGAAATTCCTTGGTGATCCAGTGAATAAATTCGATGCGGTATTTTTCGTACACCATTCCCAGCTCGGGTTGCCCTCCACTTCTGATGAGCGCTATGATGTGGTCGTCTGACATAAGATATGGCCTTTATGAAAAAGTCCTGAAAAGGTAACCTTGCACGCCGGTTGATATGTCGCCTACAAAATTTAAAAAATTTTCCCGGATAACAAAGGGTTACCTTCCCGTGCGTGGTTCATGAAGTTGCAAATCATTCATCCAAAACAAAACGATCATGAAAAAGCACATCATCCTTGCAGCAGCGTTCATCACCATCGCCATGAACCTTTTCGCCCAGAACGGCAGTAACATCAACGCATCTGTGTACGGGAAATTTAGCGAATCATTTCCCGGCGCGCAGCATGTGACCTGGACAACCCTGACAGACCAGATCAGCAAAGCTCAGTTCGCTTACCAGGGGCAACCCTGGATTGCATTCTTCGACTACAAGGGAACGATGCTCACCAGCGGCAGAAGAATAAAAGTGGAGGCGCTTCCCTTGCAGGTTGACAGCGGACTTCAGAAACAAAAACGTCGGATGGAAAAGAAATACGGCGACCTCGCCATTGCCCTGATCTATGAGATGGTATACGACAATGGCACACGATACTATTCCACCCTTGAGAACTCGATCACGAAGATCACGCTTTCCGTCTGCACCAACGGACAGTGTATCATAGAGAAAAAAGAACTCAAGCGCAATGTTGAGACCCTTCCTCCTTCACGCAAAGAGGTTATCGCAAAAAATTGAGGCCCTCCCTTTTAACTTCGATTATACCCTGCCGGTGAAAACCGGTGGGGTTCTTTTTTTGATGCAAGTCAGATTTAGATCCAAACGGGTGAAGTACACGATGCGATCACGCTAACCTGTATTAAAACAGAGCGACCTGAAGAAGGTAAACGTCTTTCGGGAGGGCCTTTCCCAATACCACGGGGTTATTGGTGAGGGACTGGTTTTCCAATCCGGACGTTTACCATTCAGGTCTGAAAAGAGGGTCACTTCAAAAGTGAATTTCCCGCGTCAATCA
>JBARAD010000245.1:0-16105 GCA_049791675.1 Chryseosolibacter sp. | reverse complement strand
TTATTAAGCTTATGGAAGGATACGAAATTATTTTGTGCTGCAGGGTAAGGATAGCAAAAGGGTGAGGTTGTCGAGCTTACTGGTATCAGGCTCAGGGATAAAGGTGCTACCGTTTTCGATGTGTTCGAATGCTTCTATTGTGAAGGCAACAATTTAAACCAACATATATGAAAAGGACTCTATCGCTTTTTGTTTTTCTTATGGTGTTGAATCAGGGGTATGGCGCAGTGAAGCCAGCCAATCCGGACAACTACACTGCCGTGCTTGCCAGCCTTGTTCCCGGGGATACGATGGTGCTCGCGCCCGGGTTTTATACACGACGATTAAGCCTGTGGGATAAACGAGGTCTTCCTGGCCAACCTATAGTGATTATTGGTGCGGAGGAAAATGCCTCTGTATTTCTGGCCAACAATGGTTCCAACACTGTTACGCTGAGGAATTCCGCCTATATTGTAATCAAGAACTTAACGCTTGACGGCCAACGCCTGAATTATATTAATGGCGTAAATGCGCAGGGAGATTATTGCCACAACATCATCCTGGACAATCTGCGGATCATCCGTCATGGTGGTACTGTAAGAGACAATCAAACCGTTGGCATCAGTACAAAATGTCCTGCATGGGATTGGATCATACGCAACTGCGTGATCGACGAAGCTGGTACCGGTATGTATCTCGGTAACTCTGATGGCAGGCTGCCCTTTGTTAATGGGATCATCGAGAACAACCTGATCACGAATTCGCAAGGCTATAACATAGAGATCAAACGTCAGAATGAAAATCTAAGAAACGTTCCCGGCATGACATTGAACGGTAAAACGATTTTGCGTTACAATGTTTTCAGCAAAAAAGAGAATGCAAATGGAGGAGCATTTGCCCGGCCGAATGTTCTGTTCGGAGGCTTGCCCGCGTCCGGGGACGGTTCTGAAGATCGTTATGAAGTATATGGGAACCTCTTTTATCAAAATCCGACGGATGTGTTATTACAATTTACCGGAAACGTGGCGGTTTATAATAACATATTTTACAACGACATGGGTACTTCGGCGATGGCCATCCGGACCCATGATTCCCGCAAGCCCAGGAAGGTCAGTGTTTTCCATAATACGATACTTGTTAATGGCGCCAATGGAATAAGCTTCTCGGGCCTTGATCCCGCGTTTACTGATTTCCAGCATTGCTATGGTAATGCTGTATTTGTTTCGGGATCCGCTCTCAACAATGCGCCTGTTAATTCCGGTAACAACCTGACCGGCACGTATGCCAATGCCGCAACCTACCTGTCCAATGTAACGTCGACCCTGCCTGGCCTTGATGCTTATCCTAAACTCCCACTTACGGGCGGCGAAGTGGATTCATCGCCGTTTCAGATTTATACGGATTGGAATAAAGACTTTGATGGAAATAAGTTTAACTGGAGTTATCGTGGAGCATATTCCGGAGAGGGTGTTAATCCGGGGTGGAAACCGGATCTTGAAAAGAGACCTCTTTTGATCGAAGATGTCGTTCCGCCAAATGTGGTCGCCAGGGACATTGTGGTTACTTTAGGTTCGAATGGCATCGTGATCATCACACCCGATATGGTGGACAATGGTTCGACAGATAACCAGGGAATCGCCAACTACAGTTTAAGCCAAAGCACTTTTGATTGTTCTGATATTGGAGAAAATACTGTGACATTAACGGTCACCGACAAGAACAGCAATACTGCTTCAGCTACGGCCACCGTAAAAGTGATCGGAGTGAAACCGGTAGCCTCTATTGCTGTGTCGCGGGAGGATAATACATACACGGCTGCGGAGGACAATGTCATTCTTCTCGGATATGGCGCACAAAGCTTGACGCTAACGGCTTCCAATAGCACGTCCGATGCAGAGGCAACAAGTTATTTATGGTCGCCGGAAACCGATTTAAGCAACGCGACACATGCCCAGACTGTCTTCACACCTCAAGCTGCTGGTGTCTATACCTATAGGGTGACTGCTACCAATGAATATGGATGTACGGCAAATAGCCAGATAACGATCACTGTAGTGGATGCACGATGTGAAGCTGGAGGCAGCGGTAAGGCTGACAAGGTTCTTGTATGTCACGGTGGCAAAAACTTGTGCGTGGCGCCTGAAGCTGTAGAGGCTCATTTGATGCATGGTTGCACACTGGCAGCCTGTCTGGATGATTCTTCTAACGATGCGGATATGGGATTATCCATCTACCCTAATCCTGCGGCTAACACGGCAAGGATTGAGGTCGGTATCGCTCCGGGAGGAACTTACTCGCTGGAGCTATACGATATAATCACCGGTAGTTTGATAGCAAAGATAGCTGAAGGCAGGTCGGAAGACGATGCGCCGAGATCTTATCAAGTGGACACTTCTTTTCTTGCAGAGGGTATCTACATAGTTAAGTTGAAAGCAGGCGACCGACTGTCTATTCATCGCCTGGAAGTTTCCCGATAAGAAATCTGCTTTTCTATAATTATTGAAAGCGCTGATCAAGGTCAGCGCTTCTTTGCTTTATGGTTCCACGAGGGACCTTCATACAGCTCCGCATTTCCGTTAGCCAATTTATTCTCCCCATCATCTTTCCTTTCTCAATCTTAGTGTTGGAACGCCGAAGAAAATGCTGGATCTAAAGGCGTTTGGGACATTGAATCCCTTATCTTATCATTTTCAAAACCTTATTATTTCGAAAAAAAATCTTTTGCAATATTTGATTTTTCGATGCTTTAGGTTTTATTTAGATAACGAAAGGAAAAATAAGCACTACCGACCAACCAAAACCTCCAGGTATGAAATCGAAAACTTTTACCAATTATTTCCATGGGCGGCGAACATGCCGTTTGTGGCTCTTCGGAATTTTTATTTTCGGTATCCAGACTTTAGCTTTTTCGCAAGAACGAACAATTACAGGAACGGTGACATCAGAGAAGGCAGAAGCTCTCCCGGGTGTAAGCGTTCTGATCAAGGGAACTGCTCAAGGGACGACAACTGACTTGAATGGCGCGTACAGTTTGAAGGCGTCCTCAGACGATGTCCTGGTATTTTCATTTATCGGTTTTGTAGCGCAGGAAAAAGCTGTCGGGAATCAGACAACGATCAATGTTTCCATGGCCGAAGATATTCAGAGCCTGTCGGAAGTGGTCATCATTGGTTATGGACAGGAGAAGAAGGTAAACGTCATTGGCTCTGTTGAAACTATATCCACCAAGCAAATCACTTCATCTCCTGTAGGCACCGTGAGTAACGCGCTGGCCGGCCGCCTGCCGGGTCTTACTGTTCAGCAACCTCAGGGAGAGCCCGGTTCTGATGGTGCGACGCTGTTAATTCGCGGCGTGGGTACGCTCGGTAACAGTGCTCCCTTGGTTATTATTGATGGCGTTGAGGGGAGGGACATCAACGCATTGAATGCAAACGACATTGAAAGTATCAGTATTTTGAAAGACGCTTCCGCTGCGATCTATGGTGCAAGGGCTGCTAATGGCGTTATCCTTGTCACTACTAAACGCGGCACAAGTGGAGCGCCGAAGATAGATTATACATTCTTTACAGGCCTGTCAACTCCTACGTGGTTGCCCGAACAAACGGATGCCGCAACCTATGCTCAGATGGTCCGTGAGATGCAGACTTATGATGGCGTGGCGGAAGCCAATCTGCGTTATAGCCTGGAAGACATTGAAAAGTACAAGTCCGGCAAATATCCGTGGACGCATCCGAACACTAACTGGAATGACATTACACTGAAGCGATTCAGTAACACTTCCAAACACGATCTTTCGCTAAGCGGCGGAAATGAATCGGTAACATACTACGCGGCGCTTGGTTATTTCAATGCTGACGGTATATACATCGGTGACGCTATTGACTTCAGTCGTTATAGTGCCAAGGTGAATGTTAACTTCAAGCTGAATAAACATTTGACTGTAGGCGTTGATCTGAATGAGATCCAGGAAAACAGAGAGGGGCCGACTTGGGACAGAAACACTATATTCAACGTCATCAACCAGGCCAGGCCAACGGATTACGCTTTCTGGCCGAACGGCCTGCCGGCTAACGGATCCTTTGGAGTTGGCTATCACCCAGTACTCATGTCATCGTTCGACTATGGATTTAATAACCGGAAATCCTTTAAAAGCTACAACACAATCAGAGCTACCTTAAACATCCCCGGCGTTGAAGGGCTTACTTTGGCATCCTATTATTCGTATGACATAGACGTCGACAAAGGCAAGAACTTTACCAAACCGGTTATTGGCTATACGCTGGACAAAGCTGCTTATCTGGCCGCCGGAAATACCGGAGCCGAAGATGGTTCAGCATTCTTAAGAAGAAGCCCGACGACCACGCCTCGCACCCTGACGGATTCTTACGGGGATGCAAACCGCAGGCTGTTCAACATAAAGCTTGACTATACGAAAACGTTCAATGCCGTGCACAATGTAAGTGCCTTTGTAGCGTACGAGCAATTCGAAAACGAAGGTCAGGGCATTACGGCCTACCGCACCGATTTTATCAGTGATCAGTTGCCCTATCTTTTCGCAGGCGGAAATACCAACAAGGATAACAGCGGATATGTGAACACAGACGCCAGGGTCGATTACTTTGGAAGGTTGAGCTATAATTTTAAAGAAAAATATCTCTTTCAATTCACCTTGCGCAGAGATGGATCGCTGAGATTCTCTGAAGAAAGCGGTCGCTGGGGTACTTTTCCCAGTTTGTTGGCTGGCTGGATAGTTACAGAGGAAGATTTCTGGAATGCTGATTTTGTGGATTTTCTGAAACTGAAGGCTTCCTGGGGAAGAATGGGTAATGATCAGGTTTCGCCGTTCCAATATCTGGCGAGCTATTCCTTTGGCACGGGAGGTGTATATGGAACGAACGGAGGCTACTACAACAGTTTATATCAGAACGTTACGCCGAATCCGAACATCACCTGGGAGCTTGCCAACATGTCAAACGTTGGTTTTGAAACTTCATTCTTCAATGATTTCTTCTTAAACGCTGACTTCTTCTACCAACGCCGAAGCAGGATTCTTGTAAAGAGGAATGCATCGGTCCCGAATTTTGCAGGTATCTCGCTGCCTAATGAAAACTTTGGTATCGTAGACAGCAAAGGTTTCGAGATTGACCTTGGATATAGAACTCAGAGAGGCGATTTCTCATATGGGGTGACCGGTAACCTCGCGTATGCACGCAACAAAATTGTTGAGTTCGATGAGCCTGCAGTAGTCGTACCGTGGCAGGAGAGAACAGGGCATCCCATAGGCGCTATACTGCTCCATAAGTCAGCTGGTATCTTCCGCGATGTAGACCATGTTAACTCACTTCCTCACGTAACGGGAGCGATCCCCGGCGATGTGATCATTGAAGACATCAATGATGACGGGCAGATTGATGCGAATGACAGGGTATTGTATGACCAGACAAGCGTTCCTGAGGTCACCTATGGTGCAACACTGAGTGTCAGATATAAAAACCTGGAATTGTCAGCGCTTGTTTCAGGAGCGGGCACGGCCTGGCGCCAGATGCTCGGCTCTCAGCAGGGCACTTCAGGTAATTACTATCAGTTTCAGGCGGATGGAAGATGGACTCCTGAAAATCCGGACGCCACAAAACCCAGAACACCGAACGGCTGGCGACCCTATTGGAGAAGTAGCAGCTATCGAACGGAAATGGAATTTCAGAATATGGAATACGCGCGTTTGAAAAATGTCGAGCTGAGCTACACGCTTCCCAAAAGCCTTCAGGATGCGGTTAAGCTCAGTCATGCGCAAGTTTATGTATCTGGTCAGAACTTGTTCCTCATTTATGCTTCACAGGGGATCTGGGATCCGGAGTTCAGCGGAAACCGCGACAACTATCCCATCATGAAGGTATTTTCTCTGGGGGCAAGGGTTTCGTTCTGATGAAATATAAATTCCCGTTAACAAGAAATTTGAATGCATGTTATGAAACATTATAGATCACGAATAGCAATAATAGGTTTTCTGATGTTGTCAGCCTTTGGCTGTGACGACATCCTGGATAAAAAACCAGTTGACAGGTACACAGATGCGGTGCTATGGTCAGACGTAAATCTGGCCCAGGCATATCTGCGTGACGCATATCAGGGTGCGCAAATAGGTTATCGCGCATACATGGTGACCAGTGTTTCTGATGAAAGTCAGAATCGAGCGGAGAATTACTATGTTCGCGGTGACCTGGCACCCGAGAGCACACAACCATGGGGCACGGGCACGTTCCTGGCTGGGTGGAATGAACACTTCATGAACATCCAAAAGGTGAATAAGTTCATTGGCAACATTGACCGGGCAGTCGACGCAGCTGTTGAAACGGATCGCGCGGCAATTCAGCAACAGGTAGATGTAATGAAAGGTGAGGCGTTGTTTCTGAGAGCATTTGCCTACAGCGAGCTTGTTCGTTTGTACGGAGGTGTTCCCATTCTGACGGAAGAAAGTCAAATAGGGCAGGATTTCCTGTCCATACCCCGCGCATCGTTTGAAGAAACAATCAATTTCATAGCTAAAGACTGCGACGATGCCGCTGCCCTTCTTTTGGAGAAAGACCTGATGCAGTTGGGGAAGGCAACGAAAGCTGCCGCGCTCGCGCTTAAGTCGCGCATATTATTGTTTGCTGCGAGCGATCTGACTGCAGATGGTACCGCTGAAAGCAAGTATGTCGGTTACGAGAATCCGGATAGAACAGCGCTGTGGACGGCCGCACAAGCTGCCGCGAAGGCCGTAATGGATTTGGGAACCTATGATCTTGAAGACTTCGGTGCGCCTGATAGGGTCGCCGTTGCTGAGAACTTTGCTGCCTTTTTCCAAGCCAAGGTGCTTGCAAGTCCGGAAGTTATCTGGGGCAAAATGTATTCCCGTGTTGATGGAACCATTAACCAGATGAACCAATGGAACGAACCTAGCGGGAATGCCGGCTGGAATAATACAAGTCCTTCTCAAAAAATTGTGGATGCTTTCGAAATGGAGGACGGCTCAGACTTCTCTGATCATTTCCAGGTAGATGCGAGCGGTTTTTATCAGAACATATCCGGAAAATATATGGATGAGAACATTTATAAAAATCGCGATCCACGATTTTACGGGACAATCCTCTATGACAGCGCATTGTGGAAAAATCGTCCTTACAGCATAAGGACCATCATCGAGATCGAAAACGGCGCAGAAGTTAAGAAGACATTTGGGTATGATACGAAATTCAGCGATTACAATGCCATGAATGCAACCAATACTGGTTATGCAATCAGAAAAATGCTGGATGAAACGTTGACCACAGCAGAGTCTGCCATCAACAGGAATACAAATATCTGGATCGAGTTCAGATACGCCGAGATTTTGCTGAATTATGCGGAAGCAAGTATCGGTTTAGGTCAGACGACAGATGCCGCCACGTATATCAATCTGGTAAGAGCAAGGGCGGCGATGCCTGATTTCACGGGAGACATCACAGCGGCGTTGCGGTATGAGAGACTGGCCGAACTCGCCTTTGAAAACCACAGATGGTACGATATCCGGCGCTGGAAAACCCTCCTTTCAGAACTTACTGATAATTACGGAATCGATATTTTTGAAACGATTACGGATGGTGTGGCGTCAACTACCTGGCAAAGACTGCTGGTACAGAAACGCTATCCCACCGAAAAGATGTATTGGATCCCCATACCGCAAACGGAGATCAGCAAGGCTCCGCAGCTCGAGCAAAACCCTGGATTCTAAAAAGCTTAATTTAAAAATTATGTGTAAAGAGATGCCGGCTCAAGTCCGGCATCTCTTTTCAAGGAAATAAATCTCAAATCATGAATATGCTGAAAGCTTTTCCCCTCGCTTTATTAATCGGGGCCTGTACACTACTAACTTCGTGTAAAAAAAATGACGGGCCGCCTACTGGCGATTCTCCTTCTCCAACCGTTGAGTACCCCGAAACCGCGCTCGGATGGAAATTAGGGGCACAAGCTTATACTTTTCGTTTATTTTCATTTTTTGAGGCTATCGATAAAATTGATAGCTGCGGTTTGAAATACGTCGAAGCTTATTCGGGACAAGTACTCGGTGGCGGACTTGAAGGAAAAATGGATTACAAAATGGAGCCCGCCAAACGTGAAAAGATCCTGGAAAAACTCAGGCAGAAAGGGGTCTCTCTTGTTGCTTATGGTGTTGAAAATCCAGGTAATGAAGCCGATTGGCGGCAATTGTTTGAATTCGGCAAGGCGATGGGCATCCAGACATTTACATCGGAGCCTAAGGAGGAATTCCTGCCCTTGATTTCAAAGCTTTGTGAAGAATATGATATTCAGGTGGCTATCCATAACCACCCCGAACCCAGGCACTACTGGAAACCGGAAATGGTGCTGGCCGCCCTGGAAGGCCAAAGTAAAAAGTTGGGCGCCTGCGCCGATGTCGGCCATTGGGTACGGTCTGGTCTCGATCCTGTTGAATGTCTGAAGAAATTGGAAGGCCACATTTTACACCTGCACATGAAAGATCTCAATCACAAGGAAGGTAAGGATGAGGGTGCTGATGACCGCGACGTACCCTGGGGAACGGGTGTTGCGAACACGGATGGTGTCATTGAGGAACTGAAAAGACAGAATTTCAAGGGTATCATCTCCGCAGAATACGAGCGCAACTGGGAACATAATGTTCCCGAAGTAACTGCGAGTGTTGCATACTTCAGAAATGCTTTAAGACAATAAAAGAGATCCGCTTAACTGTCATGAACAGAAGGACTGCCATTCGTGATCTGATCATTTTTGCCGGAGGAGTGACGTTGGTGCCCTCGTGCGTAAACCATCCTGATTCAGCATCGATCGTTCTGAATAAAATAAATATCAATGCAGGGCAGGAAGCGGTTCTCGGTGAAATTGCCGCTGCGATCATTCCTCAGACAAAGACTTTGGGAGCCAAAGAAGTGGATGCCCATTTATTTGTATTGAAGATGGTGGATGATTGTTATGAAGAAGACGTTCAGCAGAAATTCATCCGCGGGCTCGATCAGGTGGAAAGCGATGCGAAGAAGCGCTTTGGAAAATCCTTTGGTAAGTGTACTGAAAAACAAAGAGCGGATATTCTTCTCGCCGTGGAGAGCGGAGATTCGGCTTCGCCAGACGTATCGGTGTTCTATGAAATAATGAAAGCGCGGACCATTCAGGGGTATCTGACTTCCAAATACGTGCTGGAAAATATCAAAAAATATGAAATGATACCCTCTGTCAAGTACGATGGGTATTACCCGGTTAAGAACCTAAAAAGGGAAGAGCGTGACAGAGATTAATATCAATATAGATTCCATCAAGGAACGGACATTCGACGCCATTGTGATCGGCTCAGGAATGAGTGGCGGATGGGCCGCAAAGGAGTTTACGGAGAAGGGTCTTAAAACCTTGGTTCTTGAACGGGGAAGAGACGTAAAACACATCAAGGATTATCCCACCGCGAACAAATTTCCTTATGAATTTGAGCATAGAGGTGAGATGCCTTTGGATGTTAAAAAGGCAAATCCGATCATTAACCGTTGCTATGCATTCAAGGAAGATGCCGCACATTTCTTTGTCAAGGATGCGGAACACCCGTATATCCAGGAGAAGCCTTTCGACTGGATACGAGGTTATCAGGTAGGCGGCAAATCCCTGATGTGGGCGAAAGCCACACAGCGGTGGAGTAATTTTGACTACGAAGGGCCCGCAAGAGACGGGTTTGCCGTTGACTGGCCTATCCGTGAAAAAGACATGGCTCCATGGTATAGCCACGTCGAAAAGTTCGCTGGTATTGCCGGTAATCGCGACGGCCTGAAACAATTGCCCGATGGTGAATTTCTGCCTGCTTTTCCACTCAATGTAGTGGAGGATTATTTCAAAAAGCAGTTACTTGAAAAATATGAGCACCGGCACGTGATCAGTGAACGGGTGGCGCATCTGTCAAAACCCAACCAGCTACACCTCGATCAGGGAAGAACGCAATGTCTTGCCCGAAATCTTTGCCACCGTGGTTGCCCTCTGGGCGGGTATTTCAGCAGTAACTCCGCCACGCTTCCATGGGCAGCGCGGACCGGAAATATGGTCCTTCGTCCTTTTTCTGTAGTCCATTCCGTGATATACGACGAGCAGAAAGGGAGGGCTACAGGTGTTCGTGTGATCGATGCCAACACGAAAGAGTCTATTGAGTATTACGCTAATGTTATTTTCGTCAATGCCGGTGCCTTGAATTCGAACTTGGTACTGCTGAATTCGACCTCAAACCGCTTTCCAAACGGACTTGGAAATGACAATGGTCTGATGGGAAAGTTTGTCGCTTTTCATAATTACAGCGCACGTATCAGCGCAGAATTCGGGGGCTTTAAGGAATTTACAACAGTAGGAAGAAATCCGGCCGGCGGCGGATATATGCCGCGGTTTAGAAATTTGATGAAACAGGAAACGGATTTTCTCAGAGGTTATGCAGCGGGCTTTTCTGCCTATAGAAGTTCTATACGCGACTCCTCCGGCGTCGGCGCAGATTTGAAGGACAATCTCTTATATCCTGAAACGGGGCCGTGGAAGATAGGCTCGCATATGATGGGCGAAACAATTCCAAAGGAAACCAACATGGTAAGTCTGGACCGATCAAAAACAGATCCGTACGGAATGCCATTGTTAAAGATACATGTTGTCTATGATGACAACGATGCGAAAATGAAGCAGGATTATTTTGACCAGTTCACCGAGATGCTGACAAGAACGGGTTTCACCAACATTAAAACACACAGTTCAGATCAGAACCCCGGGATTGATATTCACGAGATGGGAGGTATCAGAATGGGACGCGATCCTAAAACATCTTTACTGAACAGTTGGAATCAACTGCATGCATGTAAAAATGTATATGTTACAGATGGGGCTGCCATGACGTCGACCTCTACGCAAAATCCATCTCTTACTTACATGGCACTCACCGCGCGGGCAGTTGACCATGCCGTTGCTCAATTGAGGAGAGGGGATCTATAAAGAAGCTGATCAGCATCGATGTCAATGCCCAATGTATGTCCGTTGGGCTGAAAAATATTTTTGGGAACTTCACGGGTCTCCGGCTTACCGCCGGGTCCGGAAATGTTGAATAATATCATGGAGAAAGTTAAAGTAAGAGACCTTTCAGAATACCACGGTCTCATCACGGATTTTTTCAAGCAACCGACTTCCAGGGACGAATGGGATCAGTACAGGCTCACGAGTGAACAGATCGATTTTTTTCATGAGAATGGCTATCTCTCTGGCGTCAAATTGTTGGACGAGTGGCAGGTTGACGCATTAAATGTGGAGTTGGCAGAGATTGCTGATCCCGGACACCCGGCCCATCATCTTTTTTATGAGTTTCACTCAAACGAATCGAGTGATCCGAATGCGATACTTTTTCATGCGCTGGGTGCATGGCGCATCACGGAAGGCTTTCATGACATTGTGTGGAATCCTGCTTTTGTAATGGCGGCGAGCCAGCTTCTGGGAGATCGTTCGGTGCGGTTCTGGCACGATCAGCTTTTCTGCAAGCCTGCACTTCATGGCGGCGTCGTGGCGTGGCATCAGGATTACGCGTATTGGACGGTAACCAAGCCGATGCAACATCTTACCTGCTGGACTGGCCTGGACGACGTATCGACGGACAATGGCTGCCTTTATTATGTGCCCAAGAGTCACCGTTGGGGATTGCTCGATAGACCGGAGTTAGCCGGCGATATGGAGGGGTTGATGAAGTACCTGAAGCAAGAACAAAGGGAGTCGTTTAATCCTTTTCCGGTAGAGATGAAAAAAGGCTACGCCACATTTCACCACCCCTTGATGGTGCATGGCTCCTATGAAAACAGATCCAATCGTTCGCGAAGAGCATTCGTATTGAATGTTTTTGCAGATGGGACTGCCTCCGATACGGATGTAGAAATTCTCGACGGCATCCCTATGAGACCCAAGGGAAAGAAAATGGAAGGCCGGTTTTTTCCACTGCTATTTAATTCAGAAATAAATCGGTTTTCGTAAGACACTATCTGGCACGCTACTAATTCAATTAACTATGAAGAATAAGCCTCTGATTTTGGGAAAGCACTGGCCCCCGTTTATTCAACGGAGAACCTCTTTGATTTTGTGTTTTCTTTTTCTGTTGAGTTATAATTTGGCTCCGGCTGCCGATAATCCCGATGCGATTCTTCATGCCCGGGGATATAATATAATCCCTTCTCCTCAACAAGTCGAGCTTGGCGCCGGGGACGTGGAGGTGGATGAGACGTGGGTAGTCTCCTCAAACGTGGGCGATGATATCGCATTCAAAGAACTCATTCGGGTGGCAGCGGAACTACATGACCTGAAATTCAGCACTACCGGTGACAAAAAAATATATCTGTCGGTTCAGCCGGGAATCGTTAAGGGCGCAAATGATCCGGCTTTGAATGAACAGGGGTATCTGATCAGGATTTCCAACGCCTCCATTGAAATTATCGGCAACAGCAAACCCGGACTTTTTTATGGCGTACAGAGTCTTTTGCAACTGATTCGGGCTGATAGAAAAGGAAATCTAAAAGTTCCAGAGGGAGTGATACGCGATTGGCCTGAATTCCAGTTGAGGTTCATTCACTGGGATACCAAGAACCACCTGGATAAGTTCGCTACACTAAAAGAAGACCTCGACAGGTTGGCGCGGTTGAAAGTAAATATGATTTCTTTTGAGATCTGGGACAAGTTTAAGTTTCCTGGATATCCGGAAATCGGAGTGAAGGAAGGTTTCACTTCTGCTCAGTTGCAGGAACTTGTCAACTATGGTCTTGAGAGACACATTCAAATCGTGCCGAACCTTCAGGTCCCCGCACATATGCAATGGGTATTAAAGCATGAAAAATACGCTCACCTGCGGGCAGATGGCAGCGATTACCAGGCATGCATGTGTGATCCTGAAACTGATAAGCTCATTTTTGGACTATTTCAGGATGTGTTAAATGCTACAAAAGGAGTGGATTACTTCCATGTTTCGACGGATGAGGTTTACTATGCGGGCATTTGTAAAAAATGTAAGTTGCCCTACAATGAAGTCAACCGAAGCCTCGCGTTTGTTGACTTTGTTAACAAGACTCATCAGTTCCTTTCGTCAAAGGGACGCCGGATGATCATTTGGAGTGAGTGGCCACTGATGCCCGAGCATGTCAGCAAACTTCCGGCAGACGTGATTAACGGCGTTTTAGGATCATCGTATTTTGTTGGACGAATGCAACCCGTAACCGAAGCGGATTATATCAGAGAAGAAAACCGTCGCGGTATCAGGCAGTTAGTGTATACAGCGCAAACTGCAAGCCTCGCACCGATCAACTTTAGTGGGGCAGGAAGACAGCAGGCGATGGAGGACGTGCACAACAAATTCCTGTCGAAAGCGAAAAAAGGTAATCCGATCGGATCTTTCGCCGCTGGATGGGACGATCTCGGACCGCACAGCGAGCTATACTGGCTCGGTTGGGCTGCATCGGCGCAGTATTCATGGAGCACCAAAGTGGAAAACGTCGAACACTTTGTCGCTGATTTCATGGTGGATTTTTACGGAAAAGAGGTACACGGAATGGTGGAGGTTTATCGTGACATGGAAAAGCTTTCGGATTTTTATATGCGGTCCTGGGATAAGATTGTTCCTGTAGTACCCGGTGACGGAAAGACCCGGGCGAGTTACGGAAATTCCGACGGGAAATTTGCTTTTCACCGCCCGCTAAAGGAAAATGCCCTTCCGCAGCCTGCACTTCCTTTCACAGCCGGACTCAATGTCCGCCCTGTCTATGGCACTGGACGATATCACGATCTTGTGGAAGAGTCACGAGAGATGGTTGCGCTTGCCAGTTCTGTCATTTACAGGCTCGAAGAAAATCGCGTAAGAGCGGACCGAAACACCTACAATCTGAAGGTTCTGTTGGCCCTGACAAAATTTATGCGACACCATGGGCGCATGTTCCTGAACATGGAGGCGATTGAAAATAATCTTCAGAAAGCTGAGACGCAGGCGGCGGTCGGGAATGCGAAAGGAGCGGTTGAAGCATTGTTATTCGCGCATTCAACCGCGGCTTCAAACATCTATGATCGCGAGAAGACGATTCAGCATATGAAAGATGTTTTTGCAGAAAAGCGAGTACCGGGTTACCTCACGAGAGAAGAACGGTATTTCAAATGGGAACTGACGTTAGGAATTGAAGAGTGGAGGACAAAAATTGCCACCATCATTTCTGAATATGCACGGAAGAATAATCTCGAGCTTGAACCCATCGAAAGTATTTTGAAGAACGCTCAGTTTTCAGGTGAACATACTGGAGATCTGTAGTCTTGTGCTTTTAACAACCGGTGGCGGGAAAGGCGTGTAGCGCCGGGGCTAAGAGGGGCACCAGAATTCTGCAGGAATGACGCGTTATGTTCACGCCCGAACATCAGCTATACCGTTGTGACACGGGAAGTGCGATGGCTACATGGACACGCGTAGGCTTTCGAGAGCGGTTTTAGCAGCGGGCGATTGATATGTACTTTGCTACCTACGATAGATTGGGAGAGTAGGTAGCATCTCGAAGATAATATTCATCGGACTTTATTCGAAACAGGAAATAACCGTGAACGACAGATGATATTTACCAGCAGGTCTTGTGCAATAGCTTTTCTTGGATTTATTGTTCTCAACACTCAATTGCACGGCGGGACGGCATCTTCTGCAGACACTTTTTCTGATTCGCCTGCAGAAAATGATACTGTAAAATCCGTCGCCAACAGGATTCAGGTGGGCGCGGTATCCGGGGCGCTTACCATTGATGGTAAAATGAGCGATGAGTTCTGGCAAGCGGCGGATATTTTATCACTCAACAATGCTGAGGCCGAGGCCTTTGGCGAAGGGGGGGATGTGCGTGTTGCCGTTCGCGGAAAATATTTGGTTCTCGGGGCAAGCATGCCTGAAAAAGAGCGCCTTGTGGCGCGTTCGGTCGGAATCAATTCTCCCTGGGAACGCGAAGACCTGGTAGCCTGGAGACTCAAGTATCAGTCACCGTTGAATGGCCGCACCTATTTTGTGACGCTGGCAGTAAATCCGCTCGGCGCGATCAACCTCTATGCAGGTGACTCGCATTATTACGGAAGTGTAGGCGGTGATGTTGTCAACTCAATGAAACGACTCATCGCGGTTCATGGTGCGGTAGATGTACCAGGCGATGAATTCGTCAACGCAACTGGTTCCCGCCTCGATTGGGTGAAAGACATTATTTCGGCTGCATCTATTGGAAGGAATGAGTGGTCTGCAGAAGTAGCCCTTCCGTTGAAGCAAATTGGACAGATCGTTTTTATGTCGATCGAACGTGTAAGGGCAGCTCGTCCGAATGCGCCTGAGCTCTCCTGGTACTGGCCGGCTCGGGACGTGCGTGGATTCCTTGAGCTCTCTGAACCTGACACTGAACCCGACCCCGTCCATGTTCCTACCGTTTTACCACAGAATGCCGTCGTTGAAAAATCGAATGTTACCGAGACGCAGCTAGCCAGGGAAATTTCCACCCTTCCGAGGCAAGCATGGAATAAAGAAGAGCAAAAATCGTTGGACGTTACCGGGATGCTGAGAAGATCACTGCAGTCCCGCGTGGCAACCTTTGCGGAGGAAGAAAAAATTGCGTGGAAGAAGGTGAATACCATTCATGACTGGGAGGGTTTTCGGGATCAACGTCTTGTCGCCTTGAAGGAGTGGCTCGGCCCTTTTCCCGAGCGTACTCCTTTGCGTACGAGGGTTACACGCACGAGTAATTTTGGTGATGGCTTCGTCATCGAGAATATTGTCTTTGAAAGTCGCGCACATTTAGCGGTTACCGCGAACCTGTACCTTCCTGAAAAAGTTTCCGGAAAGATCCCTGCTGTCGTCGTAGTGCATGCTCACCATGCTCCCAAGGTGCAGGTAGAACTTCAGGATCTCGGCATGACATGGGCGCGTTCCGGAACTGACGTCCTTATCATGGATCAGATAAACGGAGGAGAGCGGTCGCAAACTCAGCCTTGGGCTCGTGAAAGCTACCACGGGCGGTATACCACCGGCAATCAGCTTTATCTCGCAGGAGAAAGTCTCATCAAATGGATGGCGTGGGAC
>JBARAD010000244.1:0-4173 GCA_049791675.1 Chryseosolibacter sp. | reverse complement strand
GACTTGGCCGATATGTTCTGGGGCGATTACTTTGGCAGCTGCACGGATAAGTTTGGCATCAACTGGATGTTTAACTGCGCCGAAAAGAAATCCTGATTGTTGTGTTTGGATTCTGGTAATTATCTTCAGGCCACGGGCTTCAGCCCGTGGCAATTGATAATTGCTCTTCACTCCGCCAAATTTCTGCGAGGAAGCCACTGATCGTAATCCGAATCAATCTGATACTCGGTAACGCCACAGGATTTCCAGTACTCAATATCCCTGAACGCGCCGTCCATATGGTTCTCAAACTTGTAATGGCCGATATTCACAGAGGCGACGACGGCGATATTGTTTTGCTGACACCATTTTACAGTTTCCGCATTTAAACGGTTCCCGTGGTCAAATAAAAAAAAGTTAGAAGCCACATCTTCACCCTCCTCCAATCGCTTCCTGATCTCTTCCGCTTCCCGCACTCTGAATTCAAATTTAGACTTACCCCAAAAATACTCGCGCGCATCCCTGTCTATAAAATAGGCATCAGAAAGCAGGCGATATCTTTCCATGGTCTCACCAAGCTTTGTGAAAAATTCCGGTGAAGGATGCGCAGGTTTTATGTCCATCATCATTCTGACCTTGCCCGCGCACATCCGGGCGACCGTATCAAACGACAGTGGATGATATTGGCCTTTATCCGATCTTAGCTGCCTGATCTCATTCCATGTGAGGTCCTCGACTTTCCGGGGATCATTAAAGAAGCGCTTGAAATCGCTGTCATGATGTACCACGAGCATTCCGTCTTTGGTTTCACGCACATCTATTTCCAGCATGTAATAACCGGAGTCGATCGCTGCCTGTATTGATCGCGGATCAAACTCATTGTAAACATCCTCGACGATACCTCCCCGGTGCGCAATCAACTTATGTTCGGGCAACTTCGCGTTGCCTGCAACTGTGGGGCCGGACGCATCGGGACTGTCACCTTTAGACATATTACAGGCCGAAAAAACAACTGCCAGTAATGATATGATGATAATAGTATTTGGTTTTATCCAGTTCATAGACGAATAGTTTATAAAGTAAATTGATGGACAGACAATTCTGTGATGATCATCGCTCCTTTTAAATGAAATTGTGCAGCTAATTAAGGGATGGCTAACGGAAAAAAACTATTTCGATTTGTATGGACCGAAGGCACCCGTTATATGCCTGTTCGTGTCCAGATTGTTCAGGACGTACAAAAAGTATTCTCCTCCGCCCGGCAGCACCCGTAACACTACATGTCCCTGCGTGGACTTGTAGCTCTTCTCCAGCAGATCTCCGATGACAAGCCGGTTCGCCTCCAGCATGTTCGTGGCAAACAAATCGCGGTCAGCAGGCCAGATCTTTTTGGATGTCATGCGGATCAGCGCTTCATGACCGGGATGATCGGAGGACCAGACTTCCTGGATAATCACCCTCGGCTTGAGAACGCTTAAGTAATACGGGGTCATCGCATCCCTGTTCGCATGATGATTCGTCGTTGCAACATCCACTTCGCCCACGACAGGGGCAACGCTTCTTTCCATGTCGTACCATTCAGGCATCTTTTCAAAGTCCGGCTGCGTTCCCGGTATATCACCTGAAGTGTAAAAAGTAAAATCGCCATATTGGATCCGGATTCCGCAAGACAAAGGATTCTCCCCCGGCGCAACACCTGTACGCCTGATCGTTTCCAGGTTCGGAAGCTTATTGGTATTCGGTTTTCCTTCGGCACCGCTCCATACTTCGCCGTTGGCGTTGATGTTGCGCACGCTGAAATCAGGAAATTTACCTGGATTGTATTTCAGTGCAATTTGTCTGGAAGAACCTACGATCAGTTTCTCATGAACCAGTCCTGATTCTTTCTCCTGCCAGGAGGTAAAGTTCCATAAATTCCGCATCGACTCAAGGTGATCCGGGCTTTGCTTGTCCAGCGATTTTAGATCGTACGGGTAGTCATAGCCGCGGTCAATCAACTTCCTGATCGGAATGATGTCACCAACACCCGTAATTCCGGAGAGGAAATAATTTCCTTTTCCGGATTTCGGGACCCCCGGATACATTCCGCCGAAGTGGTCGTCATGAAAATGCGAGATCAGGGCGTAATCGAGCACCGGTGCGCGTCCTTTCGGAAACATTGAAATGATATAATCCGCCTGCCATTGAAAGCCCAGCTTTGAATAATCTGGAAACCTGCGCGTGTTTCTGGGGGAGAGGACGCGTGGTGATGTGGGATCCAGCTCGCCTGCGTCAATAAGCAGTGAGGTCCCATCCGGCAATACGGCAAAAGCGCAATTGCCCACGCCGGTGCTGATAAAATGGATATCCAGGTAACCTTCCTTCCATTCCGGCAACTCCCTGGCGTGTTGCGCATCTGACCCTTCAACCGTGAAGAGCATCAACAAAAGTAATAGCAGTAAGGGTTTTCTCTTTGTGATCTGGCGCATGAGGAAAATAAGTTGTGAATGTCAAGATAACTCATCCCTCCGACAAAAGTTGTCCAGAGGGATGAGCATATTCTTAGAATGAGTATTTAAGTCCTAACTGTATTTTGTATGCCTCGCTGCCGCTAACGATGTAACGTGACTGGCCTGCGTTCGTATCTACTTTATAAGAATAGGTTTCCGTCGCCTGATCAAAACCGGTGATCTGATACAACCGTGTGTTATTCACGTACTGGTGTCCACCCCATTTGTAATTCAGCAGATTGAGAAAGTTAAAGAGATCCACCCGCACCTGCAGATTGTTTTTAGAGGCAAAATTAAACTCCTTCACCAAGCTCACATCGATCTGTGACCTCCACGGATTCAACCCGGCGTTGGGCGGAGCAAATGTTCCCTTGTATTGGTTAAGGTAATCGCGATAGTTCCGGGAAGTATTGTCCCAGACATATTGCAGGTCACCTCTGATCGCTTCAGGAGCGGTGGCCGGGTCAAATATGAAAGACAGGTCTTCGTTATCACTATACGGTGTATCGTCGCCGTTCTGGTCGCGGTTCACGGTAGAGTGGAAATGGTCCCACTGAGAGAAGATCATATTTGTATTCAGCGTAAAACCTTTGAATGACGGAGACAGTAGCGTGAGAACCACTTTGTGCCTCATGTCGTCATCATCAAGCCAGTTGGCGGCAAGACGTTTATAGCTGTCGTAAGAAGTTGTAGTATAGAATTTATCTTTCGGATTACCTGAATTATACCTGACACCGCCTTTCGACTTTCCGTAGGTGTATGACGCTTTCAATTCACCGTCCTTGATTTTGTAGGCCATCTCGAGCACCGCGTTCCAGCTTGTTGCTGCCCAGCTGGCGTTAGTAAACATCATTACTTCATTGAACTTGTCGGACTTGCGCGCATAGTTATAATCCGCCAGGCCATTACTCCGGATCAGAGAAGGCTCTACATAAACGCCCCGGTTTCCTTCCTCGGCCACATAGAATTCGGGAGTATCCTTCAGGTTTTTATTTTCCAGCATATAGCTGTTAGTGGTACGGTTGTAATATACCCCACCTGTCACGACCAAATTGTCTGACAGAAACCGGCTGTAGCTCAGGTGGGTTTTGAAAGTCATCGGCACCTGGAGATCTTTGTCGATCACGTGTATTGAATTAGGAATACCGGTGACATCGATATTGTTGGGTTGCAGCCAGTTGTTCAGGCCCGGAACATTGTCGAAGTCCTGATAGAAAGCCTGCCAGTCGGCGTCGGGCATATTGCCATCAGCCTTCCTTGCCGACACGGATTTGAAATTTCCGGCATTGTTGATCATCGCAAAAGAAAGCGCTTGTGAGGTGAATTCGCTGGCAAAAGATCCGAATCCAAACTTAACGATGTCGGAACCCTGACCGTTCACATCCCACGTCAGGTAGAACCGGGGTTGAATATTATTGAGATCAGATGGGGTGACATCACTTCTGATACCCAGTTCGCTCTCCAGCAAGGGATCCGCTTTAGGGCCTGATGGAAGAAAGGTGCCGTCCCACCGCACGCCGAGAGAAAGTTCCAGATCGTCTGTCGGAGTCCAGGAGGCTTCGCCGTAAAGTCCTGCTGTAAGTATAGAAGGATTGACAAAATCCCCCGCATCTTCTGTCATGGGCACCTTACGGTTGAACTCATCAGGTTGATTATTCAGCAGGTTATCCAGTGAATAATAAATGAATTCGCCCTGTTGATAGTG
>JBARAD010000243.1:0-3893 GCA_049791675.1 Chryseosolibacter sp. | reverse complement strand
TCGTTTTTAACCAAATCCCCGTCTTTTATTACTCCTGTAAATCCGTTTTTTCCGGCTGCATTACTATATGTTATAAAAAACGATAGTTTTGTGGTTCGTACCCGCTCTAATGACGCCTTGATTTACTGAATGTTAATGCAAACAGATACAAAAGCCATCGACCTTGTCATGCTAGTGGATGATAACGACACTGATAATTTCATCAGCAAGCGTATCATTGAGATCACAAAGTTTGCATCCCGGGTTGAAGTGAAAGGGTCGGGAAAGGCCGCACTTGACTATTTGAGAGAAAACCAGGATAGCGCTGTGAATCTTCCCAGCCTTATTTTTCTGGATATCAATATGCCCATCGTTGACGGGTTCGTGTTCCTCTATGAATTCGAAAAATTCAACGAGGTAGTGCGCAATAAATGCAAGGTTATTATCCTTTCGAGCTCCGATAATAAAAGGGATATTGATAAGATCGTGAACAATAATCACGTGATCAAATTCATCACGAAACCCCTGACGGAAGTCGCCCTCGACGAGATCAAATTAAATAATATTTAAAGAACTCCTTGTGCCGGGGGTTGTTGGTACTGTTTTTTTATTCGGGTAAAAGGATCAAAATCCTTTCCGTATGAAAAAAAACTTTACCATCTCCGCTCTCCTGAGCGTACTCCTGATACTTCCATACATCACCTATGGTCAGGAGCCATCGACCCAGCCAGATACACTTGTCTGGAAAAGAAAGATGAACTTCGCGCTGAACCTGAACCAGGCCTCCTTCTCCTCGAACTGGAGAGCCGGGGGCATCAACGCCTTTGGCTTTAATGCGCTCTTCAACTACAAGGCCAATTACAAACAGGACAGAAATTCATGGGACAATGATATCGATCTTGCCTTCGGATTTGTAAACAACTCGGGACTTGGATATCGCAAGACCATTGACCGTGTCTATTTCGACACGAAATATGGTTATCAGCTCAGCGACAAGTGGAGCCTGTTTACGTCGCTGAATTTTCTGAGCCAGTTCTCAAAGGGATATCAGTATACCGATGATCAGTCGCAACTGATCTCAGGCGCTTTCGCCCCCGCGTTCATTACGGCAGCGGTTGGCCTGGAGTGGCATCCGGCGGAGTATTTCAAAGTTCGCTTTGCCCCATTCTCTCCCAGGGTCACCATCGTCAGCGATCCTGAGCGCTTCACGGGAAGTGTGGGCCCCGAACCTTACGGCATACAGCCACCGGATAACATCCGTTATGAGTGGGCCAGTGGTCAGATCATGGCTGAATTCGACAAGCAGATCTTCGAGAACGTAAACCTGAAATGGAGGTATCTGATGTTTGCCAATTATGAAACGTTGGAAGCGAGGAGACTTGACCACAGATTCGATCTGGACCTCATCGCCAAAGTAGGTAAATACATCAACGTAGGCCTGGGTGGTATTTTACTCTACGACTACGACCAGGACGAAGATGTTCAGCTCAGTCAGGTGTTCTCAATCGGATTCCTGTATACGTTCCAGAATTACGTCGAAGAGAAGAAGTAGGAGAGGACCACGGACCACGGTCGTCAGTCCACGGCAATGCGGCCCGGGGACTTCGACAAGCTCAGCTACCGGGCAGTGCTTCGAAAAAGAACCTTGACACGCGAATAGGCATCGTCACGCCGTGGTCCGTGGACTGTGGTCCGTGGTCTGTCGTCTGTGGACCGTGGACTTTTTTTTCTTATGTTTGGATCTATGGATCAGGGCACATTCATTCAGGCGATCAACGCGTCATATAATTTCAAAAACCCCTCCATTTTTCTGGGAGCGGGCGTGTATCAGGGGGAAATTCTTGCCGACGCGAAGGTGAATCTTTCGCTGCGCATGATGACCAGGCATGGACTGGTAACAGGCGCCACCGGGTCGGGAAAAACCCGGACCCTGCAGCTTATTGCCGAGCAACTTTCGGCAGCAGGAGTGCCGGTCTTTATGCCGGACATGAAGGGTGACCTATCAGGCATTGCCAAAGAAGGTGAATCCAATGCAAAGATCGATGAGCGCGCTACTGCCCTGAATATACAATACCGCCCGGCAGGGTTTCCTGTTGAGCTGTATTCCCTCAGCGGAAAGAATGGTGCGCAGATGCGTGCAACGGTAACGGAATTCGGTCCCGTGATGCTGGGAAAAATTTTGTCGTTGAATGAAGTGCAGACGGGTGTTCTCAATGTAGTCTTCAAATACGCCGATGACAAGGACCTTCCGATCGTCGACTTCAATGATCTGAAGAAGGTGCTGCATTACCTCACGGAGGGTAAAGGCGCTGAGGAGATCAAACACGATTACGGGAAAATTTCTTCCACGTCGGCCAGCACGATCCTGCGAAAGATCGTCTCTCTGGAACAGCAGGGTGTAGACCAGATCTTCGGCGAGCCTTCCTTCGATATCGATGACCTGTTTCAGAAGATTGACGGCCAGGGTGTGATCAGCCTGCTGAATGTTTCCGACATGCAGCAACAGCCCGCGGTTTTCTCAACGTTCATGCTCGCGTTGCTGGCGGAGATCTATCAGGCGTTGCCGGAGGCAGGCGACGTCGACAAGCCGAAGCTTGTGTTTTTTATCGACGAAGCGCACCTTCTTTTTAAAGATGCTTCCGACGCGTTTATGGATCATATCGATCAGGTCATCCGCCTGATCCGCTCAAAAGGAGTCGGGATATTTTTCTGCACACAACTCACCTCAGATGTTCCACCCGCTGTGCTCTCGCAACTGGGAAACAGAGTGCATCATGTGATCCGCGCCTTTACGCCGAATGACGTGAAGGCGTTGCGCGACACCATCAAAACATTTCCCAAGTCGGAGTTCTATGACATGGAGCAACAGTTTACCCAGTTGGGTACCGGTCAGGCATTCATTACCGTGCTGAATGAAAAAGGAATTCCCACTGCAACGGTAGTAACCCACCTCGGCCCCCCTGCATCCGTCATGGGGCCGTTGCCTTCACAGGAATACGATGAGACCCTCAGGCGTTCCGATATGTATGCGAAGTACAGGGAACACGTCGATCCCCAGAGCGCGTTCGAGATCCTCGGCGAACGCATGAAACAACACGAAGAAGTTGAGGAGCCGAAAAAGCCATCCGGACGTCAGCGTAAAGAAAAGTCAACCTTTGAAGAAGTGATGGGTTCACCGGTTGCGAAACAGGTGGGGCGTGAAATTGTGAGAGGTGTTTTCGGAATGTTATTCGGGACTACAACACGTCGCAGGTCCACACGCCGAAGTATTTTCTAACGCACGAGATCCCTTGCGGATGCCCTTAAGCGTCGACCCGTCGATGACGATCAAAAATCCGTGTCCAGTCCCAGCCGGTCTTTCAATTCCCTGAGCATGGGATTCTTCTCAGCGAGGAAATCGAATTTCTCGCGGTTTGTGTAGATGACCTTTTTTTCTTCCCCCGTTTGTATGTGGCCTGTCACCTGGATGGTGTTGTTCCTCAGGCGCTCGCGCAGGAACGCGACGAGTTCGCTCTTGATGTTGTTGAGCATGGTTTCGTGCACCGGACTTAGCAGGTCAACAGTGATGAGGTTGTCCTCCTTCCGGTACGGTTGTGACAGCATCTGGTATTCCGCCTGGAATTTTTTTCGCTGGTCGGCATAGGCGTTCCACGCGTCGCGCAATTGTTCTTCAGAGTAAGGCTCCGCCAGCATCGTCTCCCCGGGAGCGTTGCTGACGCTCGCCTCGGTTTTTGCTTCAGACTTGAGGAGGCTTGCGAGGCTGGGAGTCTTCGACGCTGTTTTGGTTTTTGGAATCTCCCGCGGCGCCGTCGATGGGGATGGCGGAGGCGGTGGTGGCGCAGTGTCTTTTAATGACGGAATGGTATACTCCGAAGGGTACGCTTCTGGTAGCGGAGCCTCTTCGGGTGGAGGAC
>JBARAD010000242.1:0-21932 GCA_049791675.1 Chryseosolibacter sp. | reverse complement strand
CCAATGCGCAGGTATTGGGTCGTGTGGCAAGTCAAATCGCAAAAGTTATCCGGGGCAAGCACAAGCCGAGCTATTCACCGCACGTGGATTGTGGCGATCATGTGATCGTCATCAATGCCGAGAAGGTGCGCATGACAGGTAAGAAATGGACGAACCGCGTAATCTTCACGCACTCGGGTTATCCCGGTGGCCAGCGCGAGCATACGCCTTCGCTTATTCGCTCCAAGCACCCTGAGCGCCTCATTGAACATGCGGTACGGGGAATGTTACCCAAAAACACTTTAGGCCGCGAACTTTTCAGAAGCCTTCATGTATACAGTGGTGCGGAGCACCCTCATCAGGCACAACAACCAAAAGAATTAAAATTCTGATAAATGCAGATTATCAACGCTATCGGTAGAAGAAAAACTTCCATTGCCCGGATTTACTTACAGCCTGGTAAAGGAGATATTAAGGTGAACAACCGCGGGTTAAAAGAATATTTTCTTTCCGAAATTCACCAAACGACAGTTAAGCAGGCGCTTGCTGCCATCAAAGCTGAAGAACAATACGACGTTACGGTGAATGTTGAAGGCGGTGGTATCAAGGGACAGGCCGAAGCGGTTCGCCTGGGCATTGCACGGGCATTGGTTCAGATCAGTGATGATCACAGACCTGCGTTGAAAAAAGACCGACTGTTAACCCGTGATTCACGCATGGTTGAACGCAAGAAGCCAGGCCGTAGAAAAGCAAGAAGAAAATTCCAGTTTAGCAAGCGTTAACAGAAAGAAATCCATGGCAGACAAATTAACATATCAGGAATTGTTGGATGCAGGTGTTCATTTTGGCCACCTTACCCGTAAGTGGAATCCGAAGATGGCAGAGTACATCTTCATGGAGAACAACGGTATCCATATCATCGATCTCAACAAAACGCTTGCGAAGCTTGATGAAGCTGCTTTTGCACTGAAGAACATCGTTCGCTCAGGCCGCAAGATCATGTTTGTCGCTACAAAAAAGCAGGCAAAAGATATCGTTACCGACGAAGCCAAGCGCCTGAACATGCCGTTTGTAACGGAGCGCTGGTTAGGTGGTATGTTGACCAACTTTGCTACCATCCGCAAATCATTGAAGAAGCTTTCCCAGATCGAAAAGCTCATGAAAGATGAAGCTTTCCTGAACCTGGCTAAAAGAGAGCGCCTCATGGTTACCCGCGAGAAAGCAAAGCTGGAAAAATTGTTGGGTGGCATTGCCGACCTGAACAGGCTTCCTGCCGCGCTGTTTGTGATCGACGTAAAGCGCGAGCACATTGCCGTTACGGAAGCACAAAAACTGAATATCCCTGTTTTCGCGCTCGTGGATACCAACAGCGATCCTTCAGGTGTTGATTTCCCGGTTCCTTGTAACGACGACGCTTTCAAGTCCATTTCCATCCTGACCAAACACATCGGTAAAGTGATTGAAGAGGCCCTGATGGAGCGCAAGAAGGACAAGGAAGATGCCGCGATGAAGAAAGAGGAAGATGAAAAGAGAAAAGTAGACGAACCTGTAGAGGAAACAAAATGATCCCGCACGGGACCCGTTGTTGACACTATAGTATCTTTGTAAGCATACACTTTGCACTAAACATCGGCCTCCCTGCCGGTGTTTAGTTTTTTACGGGGAATCCAAACCATAAAACTTAATTCGAAAATAATTATGTCAGCCATTTCAGCACAAGATGTAAACAAGCTCCGCCAGATGACGGGTGCGGGTATGATGGATTGTAAAAAAGCGCTTTCGGAAGCCGAAGGAGATTTCGAAAAAGCAATTGAAATTCTCAGAAAAAAAGGACAGAAAGTTTCTGCATCCCGTTCTGACAGAGATGCCAAAGAAGGATCTGTGTTTGTAAAGGTAAGCGACGATAAGAAAGAGGCTGTACTGATTGCGCTGAACTGTGAAACGGATTTCGTGGCGAAGAACGAAGAGTTCCAGAGTCTTGGCAAACTGATCGCTGAAACTGCATTCAAAGAGAAACCTGCCGATAAAGCTGCGTTGCTGAACATGAAGGCCGGCAACCTTACTATTAATGACAAGATCGTTGAACTGGTCGGCAAGATCGGAGAGAAGATCGAAGTAAGCGAGTTCGTTCACATGAAAGGTGAAGCGGTTATTCCGTACATCCACGCGGGTTCAAAACTCGGCGTACTGGTTTCCCTGAAAGGAATCAATGGTAAGGATGTTACGGAAGCCGGAAAAGATGTGGGCATGCAGATTGCCGCCATGAATCCGGTAGCCGTTGATGAGTCGTCTGTTGATAAAACGATCATCGAAAAGGAACTTGAAATTGCCAAGGCACAGATCCTTGCAGAAGGTAAGCCCGCCAACATGGTTGAGAAGATCGCACAGGGCAAACTGCAGAAGTTCTTCAAGGATAGCACGTTGATGCACCAGGTGTTCGTAAAAGACAATTCCAAAACGGTAGCACAATATCTGGATACTGTTACCAAAGGACTGACGGTAGCGGAATTCAGACGCGTTTCTATTGGATAAAGTTTAAGATTTAAAGTTTAAGATTCAAGATTTAAGATTTAAGATTTAAGATTTAAGATTCAAGATTCATTAGGGCTGATGCATCATGAGTGTGACTCAATTTTAAATCTTAAACTCTAAATTTTAAATCTTAAATCTTAAATCTTAAACTTCAGATTTTGAACTTTAAACTTCAGAGTCGCTTCTTCTTCCACTGGCTGACAAATTGTTCTTGTTGCGCCGGCGGCTGATCCGTTTTGTGATTTTCCTTCACCGTCACGGCGAGCAGGGCTGCAATAAGCGCTTCATCTTCCGTGGCAGGCTTCGCAAGCAGGGAAGGAGTGAAGTGGGTATCGACAAAATTCGTATCGAAGATTCCTGACCGGAACGCGTCATGTTTCATCACAAAGTCACAAAAGCCTAGCGTGGTTTCCAGTCCGGTGATCTCGTATTCTTCGATCGCACGGATCATTTTTTCTATTGCTTCAGTCCGGTTCGCGCCATGACAAACGAGCTTCGCGATCATGGGGTCATAATAGAAGGGAATATCCATTCCCTGCTCAAATCCGTCATCCACCCGAACACCATGGCCCTGGGGGCGCCTGTAGGTTTTCAGGTTTCCAATGTCGGGTAGAAAGTTATTGGCGGGATTTTCGGCGTATACCCTCGCTTCGATCGCGTGACCACGCATGGTGAGATCCCGCTGCTGAAACGGAAGCGGTTCGCCGGAAGCAACGCGGATCTGTAATTTCACGAGGTCAAGGCCCGTGATCTCCTCGGTTACCGGATGCTCTACCTGCAAACGGGTGTTCATTTCCAGGAAATAGAATTCAAGATTCTCATCCAGGATAAATTCTACTGTTCCTGCGCCGTAATAACCGCACGCCCGGGCAACATTAATGGCGGCGTCTCCCATCCGTTCCCGCTTCTCAGGGGTGAGGATTGAGGAGGGGGCTTCTTCAATCACCTTCTGGTGCCGTCGCTGTATGGAGCATTCGCGCTCAAACATGTGCACGACGTTGCCATGTTTGTCGCCGAACACCTGGAATTCAATATGCCGCGGCCGTGTAACATATTTTTCAATGAAGACAGATCCATCACCGAAGGCAGACGTTGCCTCACTGATAGCCCTTTCCATTTGTTCTTCAAACACCGAGTCCTTGTCGACGATGCGCATGCCTTTACCGCCGCCGCCGGCGCTCGCTTTGATCAAAACGGGATAGCCTATTTCCGATGCGATCTTTTTGGCTTCAGCGATATCCGTGATGGGCTCGGATGTACCCGGTACCAGGGGAACCTTGAACTTCGCAACGGCTGCTTTTGCGGCGAGCTTACTTCCCATCAGTTCGATCGATTGAGGAGAAGGGCCGATAAAAATTAATCCCGCGTCCTCGCACTGCTGCGCAAAGCCGGCATGCTCGGAGAGAAATCCGTAACCGGGATGCACCGCATCTGCGCCTGTTCTTTTTGCAGCGGCAATGATCTTATCAATTCTCAAATACGAATCCGAAGACGGCGGACGACCGATACATACCGATTCATCGGCATATCTTACATGCAGTGCATTGCGGTCAGCGTCGCTGAATACCGCCACCGTCCGGATTCCCATCTCCCGCGCACTGCGCATTATCCGAAGGGCAATTTCTCCTCTGTTCGCGATGAGTATTTTTTTTATTGCTGGCATTCAGGCAGAAGGAATTAGCGCGCTCGTGAACAAACCTTCCGGGCTGACATTCAACGCGGGTATTTTTGAAGAATTCATAGGCAACGATTTCGACAAATTTATCCCTTTTTGCCAGAAACCTGTCTTAATTGACCGGGAGTTTCAATCAGACAGAATTGGATATTGCTTTTTTGATTATTTTTGCCGCAATATTAAAACCGCACAAGAGCATGGTAGACCTATTTGAAAAGCTTAAGATGGAGGCAGGCCCGCTGGCCAAATATTCACACCTTCCTGATGATTATTTCTTTTTCCCCAAGTTGGAAGGAGAAATCGGACCGCGTATGAAATTCAACGGGAAAACCGTGCTGAACTGGAGTTTAAATAACTATCTGGGTTTAGCCAACCATCCGGATGTACGCAAAGCGGATGCCGAAGCGGCAGCACAATACGGGATGGCCTCGCCGATGGGCGCCAGAATGATGTCTGGAAATTCGCTGAATCATCTTGAGCTCGAGCGGCAGCTGGCGGAGTTCGTGCAGAAGGAAGATGTCATGCTTCTCAACTATGGTTACCAGGGTGTGGTTTCTATCATCGACGCGCTCGTTGATCGCAAGGACGTCATTGTATATGATGCTGAATCGCATGCCTGTATAATCGATGGCGTTCGCCTGCATATGGGGAAGCGGTTTGTTTACACCCATAACGATATGGACAGCCTCGAGAAACAGTTGCAGCGTGCTACGAAACTCGCTGATGAAACTGGCGGAGGAATTCTTGTTATCACGGAGGGTGTATTCGGCATGTCAGGCATGCAGGGTAATCTGAAAGGTGTTGTTGCCTTAAAGAAGAAATACAATTTCAGGCTATTCGTTGATGATGCGCATGGATTTGGAACCATGGGCAAAACCGGAGCCGGTACGGGTGAAGAACAGGGAATTCAGGATCAGATCGACCTGTATTTTTCGACTTTTGCCAAATCAATGGCCAGCATCGGAGCATTTGTCGCCGGTGACAAACGCATTCTCAAATATCTTCGCTACAGCGTGCGGTCTCAGATCTATGCCAAGTCATTACCGATGACCCTGGTGCTGGGCGCATTGAAACGCCTGGAGTTGCTGAAGAAACAGCCGGAGCTCAGGGCCAATCTCTGGAAGATCGTGAATGCCATGCAGCAAGGTTTAAAGGACCGCGGTTTTTATCTCGGAAATACCAGTTCACCTGTTACTCCTGTATTATTTAAAGGTGGTGTAGGCGAAGCTGCCAACATGTCGATGGACCTGCGCGAAAACTTTAATATTTTCTGTTCAGTTGTGATCTATCCTGTTGTCCCTAAGGATGTTATCATGTTCAGGATCATACCGACTGCCAGCCACACCTTGTCGGATGTTGAAGAGACATTACAGGCATTCTCCAGGTTGAAAGAGAAGCTGGACAGCGGCTTTTACAAAGAAGAGGTTTTGGTGTCAGTGACGAAGGGGCTGTAAAAAAAACGCCTTTTTTAGTGGATTTTTAAGGTTTTTAATTAATTTGGCATACCGAAACTAATTTTTAAATCTTAACAATTAATAAAATGCAAAAATTTGAAGAGCTCAAAAACCTCATTGCTTCACTGGAAGGTGATGCTGACAAGTTTTATAACAAGGGCAATAGCGCAGCAGGAACCCGGGTTAGAAAAGGAATGCAGGATCTTAAGAACTTGGCTCAGGAAATTCGTGCCGAAGTTCAGGACATTAAGAACAAGGCGGCTTAATCAGCCCCTGAAATTTTGAGTTTGACAGATAAGGGATAATTCTAAGAATTATCCCTTATTTTTTTTGTGGAGATTTGATATTTTCCTGTGCAGCGATTCCGAGGCTTCCGCCAGTGGCAGCCTGACCTTGCCAGTGCAGATCTGCATGTCCTCCAAGAGGGCTTTGAGCCCCACCGGGTTACTCTCCTCATACATCAGCGGGTTGATGTCAAGTAATTTAAAGGATTCCTGGCTGGCTTTCGCATAGTTTCCGTCAAAGGCAAATTCCTTCATTTTCCTGAAAATAACAGGATAGGCGTTTGCCAGCACTGAAATCACACCTTTGGCGCCAAGTGCGTACAGCGGTACCGACAAAAGATCATCGCCCGAGATCAGCATAAAATCCCTGGGCTTATCGCGCGCAATCCGCATGCATTGTTCCATATTACCCGAAGCTTCCTTTATTCCGATAATATTGGGATGCTGCGCCAGTCTTAAGGTGGTTTCCGCGTTGATGTTGGATCCGGTTCTCCCCGGCACATTATACAGTATCACCGGAACAGGACATGCATCGGCGATCGCTTTGAAATGCTGAAAAATTCCTTCCTGGGAAGGTTTGTTGTAATACGGGCTGACGGATAAGAGGGCATCTACGCCACCCAGGTCGGCGGTGGCAATGGCATCCAGTACCTCACGGGTGTTGTTTCCGCCGATTCCATACACCAGGGGTAAGTTTTTTGTATTGTTCTTTTTAACAAATTCGAGCACGTTCTTCTTTTCTTCAGTAGTCAGCGTAGCCGACTCTCCGGTAGTGCCGAGGACAACATAATAATCCACGCCTTTGGCAGTGTGGGTTAAGAGTCTCTTCAGGCTTTTAAAATCTACTTCCAATTCATCTGTAAAGGGCGTCACCAATGCTACTCCCGTTCCATACAGTTTTTTCATGCTGGTTATTTTAAAAAGAATCCAATATTAGATTAAAATCCTCAAATGCAGAATCCCCGGGTCCTTAGAAAATCATCGCAGGGAGGTGGTATAACGGTAAACATCATCGATAAGCGTCCGGGCGTCACCGTGATTTTCGATCATCATCTCGAAAAAGGGTTCAGCTTCCTTCCAGAATTTGCCTATGCGGCATTTTGCCTTGCTTTTGGCCACGAGATTCATGATCAGGTCATTCGGCGTTGCGTCAAGGTATATCAGAAAATCGAAGGGTGTGTCAGCGAACTGAATTGCACTGGTCGCCGTAATGTTTCCCCAGAATGAGATCTCCCTGTAGGTGAAAAAATCGAAAAGGAACTCATAATTCTCCTGATCCGGCGGCAGATAGGCGAGGGCTTTTACCTTTTTTCCATCGTGCTCGAACTTACGGATAAGGTTTTTGATGTGGTCATGCTTCTGGCGGTTCTCGACGGTGAAAATCAGTCCGATGGAAACAGCTTTCTGGTACGCCTCGTTATAGCGCAACGTTTTGTTGTTCTTTAAGTACGACCTTGTCTTATATCGTAAGAATTTAAACTTCATATCATTTTACGACGGCGTGTTCAGCATTTTCTCCAATTCTTCTTCGGAAATGATTTTAACGCCCAGCTTTTCAGCTTTTTCCTTTTTGGCGGGGCCCATGTTATCACCCGCTACAAGGTAATCGAGTTTTCCCGAAACAGCTGATAAAACTTTCCCTCCGTTCTTCAAAATTACATCTTTCAGGTCATCCCGCTCATAATTTTTGAAGACGCCTGAGATCACAAAGGACTTGCCGGCCAGGACATCACTTTCGGTTTCCGGCTCCTTTTCATCGCTGGTGAAGTTTAGTCCTGCTTTTTTTAGCCTTGCGATTTCCTCCATGTTTTCTTCTTTTCTAAAGAATTCATAAACGCTTTCCGCAATCTTCTCCCCAACCTCCGGGGCACTCATCAGCTCCTCAAGGGAAGCCTTTCCCAGCTGGTCAATGTTTTTGAAATAGCGGGCCAGTTTTTCCGCGACGGTCTTGCCCACATACCGGATGCCGATGGCAAACAGGACGTTCTCAAAGGGACGTTCCCTGGAGTTTTCAATGCCGCCCAGTAGATTCTTTACGGATTTATCCTTAAAGCCTTCAAGCCTCAGGATGTCTTCATGCTTCAGGTCATATAGGTCCGCCGGACTTTTCACCAATCCGAGGTGGTAGAGCTGATCAATGGTTCGTTCACCAAGCGAATCAATATCCATGGCTTTGCGCTGGATGAAATGTTCGATCCTTCCTTTGATCTGCGGAGGACACCCGCTGATATTCGGGCAATAATGCGCCGCTTCGCCTTCGACCCGGAACAATTTGCTGTTGCATTCAGGGCAGCGTTCGATATACTTGACAGGCTCGGCATCGGGTGTTCTTTTAGAGACATCCACGCCGGTTACTTTCGGAATGATCTCGCCTCCCTTTTCCACGAACACATAGTCACCCACCCTTAGGTCAAGACGGGCGATCTCATTAGCATTGTGCAGCGAAGCCCGCTTCACCGTGGTGCCCGCCAGAAATACCGGCTCCAGCATCGCTACCGGGGTGACAGCGCCTGTTCTGCCGACCTGGTAGGTGATACCGTTCAGCCTTGTGCTGGTGCTCTGAGCCTTGTATTTATAGGAAATGGCCCATCTTGGACTTTTTGCCGTGAACCCCAACCGATCCTGTTGTTCCAGGTCGTTGACCTTGATGACGACTCCGTCGGTTTCCAGTGGAAGCTCCAGGCGCTTCAGTTCCCACTCCTGGATATACGCGAGTACTTCCTGGATGGATTTGCATTTTCTGTAGGTGGGGGATACATGAAAGCCCCATGACTCCAGTTTCTGAATGGCCTCTTCATGCGTTCTTATGCCGGATGCTCCCAGCAAGCTATATGAGTAGCAGTCGAGTTTTCTGCGCGCCACTTCCGAGGAGTCCTGCATTTTTATGGTGCCCGCCGCGGTGTTGCGTGCATTTGCATAGCGTTCTTCGCCGATGTCCTCCCGCTCCTTATTCAGCTTGAGGAAAACATCTTTCGGCATAAACACTTCGCCCCGTACCTCGAATGAATCCGGGATGCCCTTTCCTTTCAGGACAAGCGGAATACTGCGGATCGTTTTTATGTTAGTGCTCACTTCATCCCCGCGCACGCCGTCTCCGCGGGTCACGCCTTTTGAAAATTTATGATTTTCATACAGCAGGCTAATGGAAACGCCATCAAATTTCAATTCACAAAAGTACTCGTAAGGATCGCCGTCAAGGCCACGGCGCACGCGCCCGTCAAATTCCTCGAGTTCAGCAGCGCTGTAAGTGTTCCCCAGCGACAACATGGGATAGCGGTGATATACGGTAGGAAATTCTTTGGTGATGGTACCACCAACCCGTTGCGTCGGCGAAAGCGGATCCTTGAATTCGGGAAATTGCTTCTCCAGGGCAATAAGCCTTTCCAGCAACTGATCAAATTCATAGTCCGAGATCTCTGTTTTGCTATGTTGATAATAAAGATAATTGTGATAATTTATCTTTTCCGTCAACTGATCGATCTCTTTTTTAGCTTGTTCTGGCTTCATAGGGAAAAGCTTTAAAGCAAAAGCCCGTTTGTACAGAATTGTCGTTCCGGGCGGGCAGAAAGCTGGAATAATTTAAAATTTAAATTCTGAGATCTAAAATTATGAATGGCTGACACGCTTTGTTTTTTCCAATGGTGTCTCACTTACCTGGTAGGATCCTGATACGCCTTCTGGGCATTGGCCATCTCAACTTTATTGTTCCTGCGGTTGATATCTGCCATGCGCTGGGAGGGGTCGATCTCGATGCTGGCGATCTCCTCAGGTTGTCGGTTGATCCTGACGGTGTAATCCGGCAAGACCCACGGCCAGGCGGGAAGGTCATTCCGGAGTACCTGTTGATTTTCTACTGGTTTGTTACCCAGCGTCTCACTCAGCGGCACATAATAGATTTCCCGGGTGCCGTCTTTATACGTGACCATGAGATCGATGGGCATGGGAAAATCACCAACACGTCGCAGCGAAACAAATGTGCTTCCTTCGTTTTCTGCAACGGTGCCGATACTGTAGTCAATCGTTTTGGTGGTATTGATAAAGTAATTCAGATACCAGCCGAGCTGCATTCCCGAAACTTTTTCCATGACACGGACGAAATCGACCGGCTCGGGATGTTTGAATTTCCAGGTGTTGAAGTACCTGCGCATGCCGTTGTAAAAAATCTCCTCGCCGATAATGTATTTCAACTGCTGCAGAAAAATTGCACCCATGCCGTAGGCCGCGATGGAATACGCGCGGTTGGTGTTGTAGTGATCCGAGTGCTGGCTGGCCGGCTCCTGCAGGCCGCTCTTCACGAGGGAATAGTATCCGCTGTAACTCGGGCCGTGAGGATCCGCTTCATTAAAAATCGATGCAATGGCTTCGTTGGCTGCAAAATCTGTGAAGCCCTCGTCAAACCAGGGGTATAATGCCTCGTTATTGGCGAGAACTCCCTGGTACCAGCTATGGGTTACTTCGTGCGCTGTTACGCCGATGAGGCTGCCCAGCGTCCTTTCGCCTGTGATGAGGGTACACATGGGATATTCCATGCCGCCGTCACCGCCCTGAATGATTGAATAAGTTTCATAGGGATATTCGCCGAAAGTCTTGTTCATGAATTCAAAATGACGAACAGCAAAGTCCTTCAGGCGGGCCCAGTTCTCTGTCGTCTTTTCGCCGGGCTGGTAAAAGAAATGCAATTCAGGTCCGCCGGGTACGCGAGCGGTTTCATGTTTGTATTCGGGATCGGCCGCCCAGGCGAAGTCGTGAACATTCCTGGCGACAAAATGCCAGGTCAGGTCGCCCGCGGGCCGCTTAACAGAACCGGCATTTTTCTCATATCCGTGCCCCACCTTGTCAGCGTTCTGCAAGACACCTGAGCCGCCGATCACAAACCGCGGGTCGATCGTGATCTTGACGTCGAAGTCGCCCCATACGCCATGGAATTCCCTCGCCACATAGGGATAGGCGTGCCAGCCGCGATAATCATATTCGGCTATTTTCGGATACCATTGGGTCATGGAATATGCGATCCCTTCCCGGTTGTTCCTTCCGGACCGGCGGACCTGGACCGGTACCTGCGCTTCAAACTCCATGTCGAATACGGTCTTCCCGCCGGGAAGGATAGGTCTTTTCAATGTCACTTCCAGCAAGGTTCCGACGGTGTGGTGGGAGACTTCCTTGCCATCCTGTTTGAGGGACTGGATGTGCTGATAACCGATTTCATTTTCTTTCAATGAAGCAATCCTGTCGCCAACCCTTGGATCCGGATCCATGATATTCCGGGAGCGAACGTCCATCATGCTTCCCGGTTGAAAAGCATTGAAATACAGATGATAGTACACTTTGTTGAGTGTATCCTTCGAGTTGTTGTAGTAGGTTAACTTTTGTGTGCCCTTCAGTTTGTGCGTGGTGGCATCGAGCCTTACATCCATGGTGTACTCCACCCGTTGCTGCCACCGGAAATCCTGTCCCCTTGTTGCGTTTACAAAAAAGATAAAAAGTGCAGCAGTAAGCAGTGTATTTTGCATGGATCACAGTTTGTTAACGATTGCAAAATATCACATTAAGTTCAAAGTTTAAAGCCTGAAGTTGCGGCGTAAATGAACAAAAGATCCGGATCCCTTGCGATGCAGGGATCTTCACGCAAGATCAGGGATATCGGTCGATTGAACTTATGGACCTAATTCCAGTTCGGACGGCGGTGGCGTTGCTGCACTTGTCGCATGATGAGCTTGCGGAAGTCTGCTTCCGCGTGACGGAGTTTCAGGACCTTTTCCGCACCGACGATTTTTTGCAATCGCTGGGAGTAATCTTTTTCGAGGTCCAGTTCCTGTTGTTTTATTTTCAGGTCCAGTTCAAGCAACGCTTTTTCATCGGCGCTGTCTTTTCTGGCATCGCGGAATTGTTCCCGGAATTCCCTTCGTCTTTCTCCATACTCGCGGTATACGGGCCAGAATTTTTCAGCTTCTGCTGCGCTGAGTTCAAGGCGTTCTGTAATATAGGCCGCATGTGCGGCCCGGATCTTTTCGCGTGACTGCGGGTCACGCATATGTTGTCTGTTTCCGGTCTGTGCGAATACAGGAAGGCAGAAAACTGCCAGTAAGAAAATCAAAAGATATTTTTTCATAATGAAAAGGTATTCAGGTCAAACTCGAGCGTTTCCTCCCCGGTATCGGAGAGATCGAGGTCATAGACCTCATTTTCAATGGAATCGAGATCCTCATTGTTGAATTCAACAAATTCCAGTAGGTCTTCCGTGGTGACGTCTGATTCTTCGATATACGTGATCAGATCATCCGTTTCTACTGTCGCCAGGATGCTGGAAGCATCCGGCTTCGATGCATTGTAATAGTAAAACGAAACAGCAGCTGCGATAACCAGCGGCAGGGCATACCTGAGGGAGTATCTGAAAACAGGCTGTTTGCGGGCCCCCGCTTGCTCGTGTGCGATGCGCGTTTGTATCCGGGAGGGGAGGTTCTCAAAATAGCCATCCGGCACCCTGTAAATCTGTTTCTTCGGTATGTCTTCTAAGTTGCCCATCATTTCCTTTTTGACAGTTGAAATGATCCGCGGTTTAATGACCTTTTAGATATTCTTCAATTTTTTTTACGGCATGGTGGTAGCTGGCCTTCAATGCCCCGACAGAGGTGTCGGTTATCGCTGCGATCTGCTCATACGGAAGGTCGTCAAAATATTTCATGTTAAAGACCAGGCGTTGTTTGTCCGGAAGCTTGAGCAGCGCCTTCTGCAATTGCAGTTGCACATCGTCACCGGATATGTAGGGAGAGGAAGTTAATTTTGCTGTCAGTTCGTCTTCGGGGTCGCCTGCGGATAGAAAGAACCGCCGTCTCTTGCGTTTCAGGAAATTCAGACATTCGTTGGTGGCGATCCGGTAGATCCAGGTGTAGAGTTGCGAATGTTCGCGGAAGTCATGGACGTTTTTGTAAACTTTGATGAATACTTCCTGCGTGAGGTCATTTGCATCGTCGTGATCGATGACCATCTTACGGACGTGCCAATAGACTTTTTGCTGATACGTTCGCACCAGTAAATTGAATCCGTAGTTCCGTGACTCCGGATGGCGAAGTTTTTCTAACAGTTCTTTGTCTTCCAATAACGTCGCGCTTGAAACCGGAAGTTAGACAACCGGTGGATGCGAAGGTTTAAATCAAGGAATCACAATGGAGCTTAATAGTACCTTCTTCAAACCTTGAACTCCGCGATGGAGTCTGTTAAAAGCTCAAACTGTTCTTTCGAGTGCGCGGGAAAGTTCGCGAAGCGCAGCTGTGTTTTCTTCGCCGGGCCGTAACCATCGCCTGCGTGGAGTCCTTTCGTTGCAAGAAATGCAGCGAGTTTCTCCGTGTGTTGCCCGCAATCGGCAACAATCACTGTTTTTGACCTGAATTCTTTTTCTCGTACGAAAGGCGAGATCCATTCATTGCCTTCCAGCGTCTGATACAGAATTGCCGCCTTGTATTCCGTCTCCCTTCTGATTGTTTCGACGCCACGGCGCAGGAAATCACCGACTACTTTCCCGAGCAGATAGATGTTCAATACGTTCGGTGTTTCCGGTGTCTGGTGTTTCTTTGCGTGTGCCAGGAGCGTTGGAATGTTGTGATACGAGCCGATCGGTATTTTTTTTCCTGCAAGCGCCTCAGCTTTCGCAACGCATTTTTCGTTCACCATCCACACGCCCAGCCCGGCGGGCAGACCGAATCCTTTTTGTACTGAGAAGAATACGGTGTCAGCGAGCGTATAATCAAAGTCAGGGTAAGGGAGTGATGAGACAGCGTCAACGGCGAGGAGCGTGTCGGGATTTTTTCTTTTGAGGTCGTGGATCCACGACACCGGGACTGAGACACCGGTACTCGTCTCGTTGTGTGTAACGGCAATAAGTTCCGTGTCGGCGGGTATTGACGGCTCTTTTTCAAATCCCTGACCGGCAGGCGCTTCTGTTTTTATTGCTGTTTTATTCAGCTGCACTCCGATTTCATGGAATCTTTTTGAGAAAGATCCGTTTACCAGATGAAAGGACGTTTCTTCAACGAGATTCTGAAAAACCCTTTCCCAGATCTCGGTGGCGGAGCCGGTAAAAAAAATATGATAGTCAGCAGGGATGCGCAGAAGTTGCCGCAATCCGTCTGTCGTTTCTTTACTGATCTCCTCAAACTTCTTGCTGCGGTGAGAGAGGGAAGGTATACCTTCTTTAAATGCGTGCCTGACGTGGTCGGCAACGGTAAAATACAATTGAGAAGGTCCGGGAGTAAAGTTAACGTGGTGTTTCATAGTCAGTTTGCAAAACTAAAATTTGCTTACAGAAAAAATAGATTTTTCACAAGATTGATGGTATAAACTGTTTTTCCTAAGTTCGTATTAAGAAATCCCACTTGGATTTGGGACACGTTTGCTGAACCTAACAATTTAAACAAAACCGAGTAAAGCTTTCTACCAAAATCAGGCCTCACCCCGACTTGTCGGGGCCTCGCCCAAAAAGCAGGATAACAGAAGAAGATTGCGATGGACGGCAGCTCAAAACTTGTCTTTTATGGGGTTCAGAAACACCTCACCAAATCCAGTGGGTTTTTTTATTTATCTACAAACTACCACCGCAGTATTTGCAATAAGTAGCATCTCTGTCGTGCCCTTCTTTTAAACAGTGAGGACACACCTGCGTCGTAAACTTTTCCCTGCTTTTTATCTGGACCATCTCCGCCGAAACGATACCGGTGGGTACGGCAATGATCCCATACCCTAAAATCATGATCAGCGATGCCAGTGTCTGGCCCGGCACAGTCTGCGGCGCGATGTCGCCATAGCCGACCGTTGTCATGGTGACAATCGCCCAATAAATGCTTTGTGGGATACTCGTGAAACCATTCGAAGGTCCCTCGATCAGATACATTAAGGTACCAAAAAAGATCACGGACGTCCACACAGTCAGTAGAAACACGATGATCTTGTGTTGGCTTGCTTTCAGGGCCCGCGCAAGGTTCTGGCCTTCGCCGACGTAGCGTGACAGCTTAAAGATCCGGAAGATCCTGAGCAGGCGGAAGATCCGGATCACCATCATAGACTGGGCGCCTGTGAATAAGATTGCCAAGTAGGTAGGAAGTATCGAGAGCAGGTCGATGATCCCAAAAAGCTGAAAATGTATTTTCTTTTGCTGGGTACGGTCCACACCCTGGCGACATATTCGAGGGTGAATATCGCGGTGAAAATCCACTCGAGTAACCTCAGCTCCCGACCGTAGCGCAGTTGAATTACCTGGACACTTTCAAGGATAATGATCACCACGCTCGTGACAATGCAACTCAGAAGGATGATATCAAAGGTTTTTCCTGCCCGCGTATCTGCTTCAAAAATGATCTCGTAGAGCTTCAGACGTGTACCGGAAAGTTCGCTTTTTTGTTTCACCCCTCAATATAACATCCTGAATTTGATTGTGTTGTCTATGGTGCGAAGTTTTGCAATCACATCTTTGTCGTAATCCTTATTGATGTCCGTGATCACATACCCGATCGATTCATTGGTCTTCAGATATTGACCCACGATGTTAATGTCGTGGTCTGCCAGCACCTGGTTGATCTTTGCGAGGATACCCGGTACGTTGTTGTGTATGTGGATCAGCCTGTGTGCATTCTCCAGGATGGGCAGCGTGAGATTCGGAAAGTTAACGCTGTTGGAGGTGCTGCCGGTATTGATATAATCCATGATCTTCGTGGGCACAAAATTTCCGATGTTCTCCTGCGCTTCCAGGGTACTTCCGCCGATGTGTGGCGTGAGGATCGTATTGGGTAGTTCACGGAGTTCGGATACAAATTCGTCATTGTTGCTTGCAGGCTCTTCCGGAAAGACGTCAATGGCACAACCGGCCACTTTACCGTTGAGGATATTTTCCCGCAGCGCGTGAATGTCTACAACATGGCCGCGGCTGAGGTTAATGAAGATCACACCTTTCCTCATGATATCGAATTCGCGCTGGCCAATGAGGTTGGTATTGGATGCCCGGCCATCGACATGCAGTGAGACGACATCGGCCTTCTCCAGCACTTCTTTCATGGTCTTGCATTTTATTGCATTCCCGAGAGAAAGTTTTTCTTCAGTGTCGTAGTACAATACTTTCATACCCATGGACTCGGCGAGCACGGAAAGTTGCGTGCCGATGTTTCCGTATCCGATAAGTCCGAGTTTTTTGCCCCGAACTTCAAAGCTTCCCTTTGCAGATTTGTCCCAGGCACCCTGATGCATTTTAACCGACTTGTCAACGATGTTTCGCATCAGCATGATCATCTCGGCGATGGCGAGCTCCACAACGGACCGTGTGTTGCTGAAAGGAGCATTGAAGACGGCAATACCTTTTTTGGTCGCTTCCTTTAAATCGATCTGATTGGTTCCGATGCAAAATGCGCCGATCACCATCAGGCGGTTCGCGTTTTCCAGTACTTTTGCCGTGACGTGTGTTTTCGAACGGATCCCGAGCACAGAAACATTTTTGATCTTTTCACACAGTTCATCTTCTGACAATGCGGCGTGATACGTCTCTACGTTGAAACCTTCGGCCTTCAGTAACTCAAGGGCTACCGGATGGACATTTTCCAGCAACAAGACATTGATTCTGTTCTTGGGGTAGGAGATGGCTGTGTTCAATTTGTTCAGATATAAGAATTCATCAAGACTCGGCGTGATGTGATCGGCTTTGTTCTTTACGTTTTCACGGGTTACATTTTCGGTGAACGCATAGAACTTGTTGGCCAGCCCTGCGTGTTTGATCTCATAATCGGTGTAACCGTCGCCAATCACATATACGTCCCCGGGAAGGTTTAGTTGTTTCAGCCGTTCCACCTTTCCACCGTTTGCTGATAAAGGATTGTTCTCGTCAAAGCCTACCACCTTACCCTTGTCATCGAAGCGGAATTCGTTCGCCAGGATGTTATCGGGTTTGATGCCGAACTCGGTGACGATGGGCTCAATGAATTCACGGAAACCGTTGGAGATGATAAAAATGTTATCGGAATATTTTTGAAAGAATTCTTTGTTTCGTTTGAACGATTCGGAAACGCTCCCCTTTAAACGTTGTATCAGCGGCTCCATATGCTGACGCCCCGGCTGCAGAAGATCCAGCCGTTGCTCGAGTGACTGACGGAAGGAGATAGAACCATCCATCCCCTGATTCGTGATCTTGTGAATCTGATGCTTCCGCTCCTCCTTGTCGGGATGATCCTTCAGGGATATGTCTGCCAGTACATCGAAGGCCTCCACTTTTGTAAACGTGCTGTCGAAATCGATTACGAAATACTTATTCAGTTTCATGGGTGATTCGTGAGTCGCAAATGTAAGAAAACCAGCGCGATCCGTGGGAAAATGCCATCCAAATAATCTCCGAACCGGCGCTGATGAACGGGACCGCCTGAGAAGCGGCCTGCAATCGAATGTTGTTAGTTGCTTTAGAGGGTAAGGGGTAAAAGGGTAAAAAGGTAAAAAGGTAAAAGGGTAAAAGGGTAAAAGGGTAAAAGGGTAAAAAGGTAAAAAAGGTAAAAGGGTAAAAAGGTAAAAAGGTAAAAAGTGGTTTGAAAAGTTTAAGAAGTTTAAAAAAGTGAGGGCCCGGTATAGGACGTCACTTCTTTACATTCGGACTTCTAAAACTTCTTAACGCAGCTCAAGGCACATCACGGCTGCAGACTGAGGGCAGAGCTTGGAGAATTCGGCAGATCGTTTTACTTCTTCAGGTACTGCGTTGCGCGGTACGTCTTTAAATCCTTTTTTTACAAAAAAGCCGTGTGCTGTTTCTGTCAGCAGATACACGCCCTTCAACTTCCGTTTTTTTGCTTCGGCCAGCAAGTATTCTGTCAACGTGCTGCCTACTGCTTTACCGCGGATCCCCATCCTCACGGAGAGCGAACGCAACAAGGCATACGGACCATAAATTTCAAGACCACCGGTACCAACGAGGCTATCGCCTTCATAATAACCGACAAGAAGGTCCCTGTTATAGTCAAGATCGTCGGCCGGAAGCCCGGAGGCTTTTAACAGGGAACGGAAAGCTTCGAAGCTTTCCGTGTCTTTGATGAGTTCGTAGGTTGAATCCATGATAAAAGTTTAGCGGTTAGTTGCTGCAGCACCCGGGGGCGCAGCAGGCCTCTTTTTCGCTGTCAGCAGGTTTTTCCGCATACACGGTGATGCTGTATATGCCGAGCGCTCCTGACTTGTACTTTTCCAATTCCCCGGTATTCAAATAAACAGATAAAATTTCGTCCGGAATAGTGATTTTTCTTTCTTTCTGGACTTTTATTCCCCTGAAACCTGCTTCTTTTACGATGTTGAGATACGCCTCCTGCTGGATGGCGCCGGATACACAGCCCGCGTACATCTCGGCGCTCGCGCGCAGGCCTTCAGGCAACGCTCCCTTGAGAACAATGTCGGAAACACTGAAATGGCCACCCGGTTTGAGTATGCGGAAAGTTTCGCCGAAGGCCCTGGCTTTATCGGGAACGAGGTTCAATACGCAATTGCTTACCACCACATCGGCCACGTTTTCATTGATGGGAATATTTTCAATGTCGCCGTAACGGAATTCAACATTTTTAAAGCCAAGCTTCTCGGCGTTGACGCGCGCCTTTGCAATCATCTTCTCGGTGAAGTCCACGCCAATGACTTTACCGTTGGCGCCCGCGACTGACCGCGCGACGAAAGCATCATTGCCTGCGCCCGATCCGAGGTCGACCACTACATCCCCATCCTTGATCCGGGCGAATTCCGTCGGTAATCCGCAACCAAGACCGAGGTCGGCGTCAGCCACGTATCCCGCGAGTTTAGTATAGTCTTCTGCCATCACTGCTTCATCAATGGAGGCGCATCCGCATCCTGAACCACAGCAGCTCGAGGCGTTTTCGTCCCGGCTTTGTTCTGCGATTTCACTGTACTTTTCCTGTACAATTTTTTTGAGTTGTTCTGAGGTATCCATAGTAGTCGTAGTTGTTAAAGTGAACCGTCTGGTTATCGTAATATTGCGATTAATTCAGGTAAATTTTTTTAGCAGCAGTTTTTTGGATCAACGTTGTGGAACAGGGCCGTGAGGCTGTTTTTCAGTTTTTCCCAGTTCCGCTCGTCAATGCAATAACAAACACTGGGGCCCTCCACATTTCCTTTGATCAATCCAACATTTTTCAGCTCCTTGAGATGCTGCGACACGGTTGATTGAGAGAGGGGTAATTCATTGACAATATCGCCGCACATACACGACTTCTGCGTAGCAAGGAACTGAAGAATGGCAATCCTGGCTGGATGGGCCAGTGCCTTCGCAAAAGCCGCCAGCTCAAGCTCCGTCCTGGTAAACCCTTCTGTTTTTGTTAACCCCATAATTACTTAATCGTAATTTAACGATAAAGGTTTCGTTTCCGGCAAAAAAAATGAAAAAATCACAAGTCCCGGATATCATCCACAAACAAGGCGGCCCTTAGATAAATGCAATTCGCACCTGCATCAACGCTTACCGTTCACCCATGAACCCCACTGCCTCCCGGATGCCGGCCGTATAGTCCGTCAGCGCTTCCGTTACAATGCTGATCTGTTCGCGTGCCTCTTCCCAGTTTCTCTGTTCAATGGCTTCGCGGATGCCGGGTAGTGTCTTGACGCCATAACCTGTATAGTAACCTGGCGCATAAATCGTATGGCGATACCAGGGTCTCCGGGGCAATCCTTCTTTGGTGAGCAGTCTTTGCTCACACTGGTAAAGCAGCGTATTAACTTTTTGCAGATTGTTCGCTGCGATCGGTTTGTTCACCACAGAATCCATGAACTGGTGTGCGGTAGATTCAAGGTTGGCAAGCGCGTTTTGCAGGGCTGAGAAGTCGAGATACGGCACCGGTTCGTTTTCGTCCGGAGGAAGTAACTTCTGGCGAGGGTCTGTGGCATAGACAAATCTTTTTTCAGCGATCAGCTTGCTCTCGGCGGCGGTGGATTCCCGCATGTTATCCAGTAATTCAATGACCTCCCGCAAATAGGAATTCACCGTCCGGTGGAATGCATTCACATCGAAGGGCAGGCGGTCGGCGTTTGCCAGCCTGAGCGTTGCGCGGCCTGCTGTTTTTGCAAGGGCGATACCATAATCAAACGCAGGATCCTTGAACCTGATGTAATGGTCATAGGAGTCATATACCGAGTGATACTCGCCCCCGGGACCTTCTCCTCCATAACCGAGGTTAAGAGACGGAATGCCGAGATGTTGAAAGAAGGGTGAGTAATCAGAGCCGGAACCGAGTGCGTCTAAGACCAGATTTTTTCTGTTGAGAATTTCCATGCGTGATTTCGCGTTCGGCGCGTTTACAGCCTGCGCGGATTTACGCCTTTCAAAGACACTGATATTGGTTTGGGGATCCACAACATCGCGTGCGATCTCTGTCATCAGCGATTCAAAGGTATGCGATCCCTGTGCGAACAGAAAGCCTCTGGAATTCCCGTCTGAATTGATATAGGCTACAACTTTTTGTTTCAGTTCTTCCGCATGTGCTTCCGCCCATTCCGTTGAGCCGATGAGGCCGGGTTCTTCGCCATCCCACGCGCAGAAGACGATGGTGCGTTTTGGTTTCCATCCGGTTTTCATCAGCTCACTGATCGCCCTCGCTTCCTCCATCATGGCCACGATGCCACTGACCGGATCGCTGGCGCCAAATACCCAGGCGTCATGATGATTTCCTCTGACGACCCATTGGTCGGGAAGCTGCGATCCCCGGAGGCGCGCGATCACGTTGTAGCACGGCACCGTATTCCAGTCAAATTCAACTTTCAGATGTATCCTTGCAGGTCCGGGCCCGAGATGGTAAGTGAGGGGCAGGGCGCCGCGCCAGCCCGCGGGCGCAACGGGTCCTCTAAGCGCAGCAAGCAAGGGCTGTGCGTCACCGTATGAAATGGGCAGCACGGGTATCTTGAGAAGACTTATGGATTCCTCCCTTTTTATTCTTTCCGCGTCAGCAGTCGATGCGTACCCGGGCGTCGAAGGATCACCCGGGGCAACAGGCAGGTCGAGCACAGCGCCCCGCTGGGCACCGGATTCATTCTTGAAAGCGCCTTCCGGATAGACATCACCCTGGTAATAGCCGTCTTCTTCAGGATCGGAATAGAGGATACAGCCGATGGCGCCATGTTCCTGTGCTACCTTGGGTTTGATTCCTCTCCAGGATCTCCCGTATCTGGCGATGACGATCTTACCCTTGACGTCTATGCCTGCGCGCTTCAGGTATTCGTAATCATCGGGTAGTCCAAAATTCACGTACACCAGTTCCCCCGTCACATCGCCGTCAGGAGACCAGCAGTTGTAGATGGGGAGCTGGTCTTTTGACTTGCCCGAAGTGGCATCTTCCCGAAGGGCAGGCTCCGCCAGTTTTGCCTTGAATTTTTTGGGTGTGTTCATCTCCAGCACGCGTACCCGCGGGGTGGGGAACAGCACGTGAAAGGTTTCAATCTCAGCCTCATAACCCCAGCTGCGGAATTGATCGCGGATAAATTCTGCACTTTCTTTTCCGAATTCCGATCCGAGATGATGCGGTCTCGCGGACAGTTTTTTCATCCACTCGCGAAGGTTGCCAGCCTGCAGATATGCGTCGAATTGTTTTTCCGTCCGAATATGGGCTGCAGCGTCATCCTTCGAAAATCCGGAGATGGTCTGGCTCTGCCCACTGAGATGAAGCACTAATAAGAGTACAACCGTAATTATTTTCCGATCCATGGAGATTTCTTTATTCCAGCAATATAGAGATACGGCGGTAAATATGGTACCAGTTGCCATGCAATGCCATCCGTCAGCCTCATACCCTTCCACACATTCAAACCTTTCCGGCCCTCGCCTTCAGACCCGGATATCTTCCCAAACCTGGCAAGGCATGGCCTGTCCCTGCCCATTGGCGCACCGGAATACCACACTTGTAACCGGCTCCCGGGAACATGCACCAGGAGCCCCGCCCCAATTCCCCACTTCCGGCCCCACAGCCGGTTCGGCATTATATTATTAGGGAGGTATGGAAAGCATTTACC
>JBARAD010000241.1:0-8839 GCA_049791675.1 Chryseosolibacter sp. | reverse complement strand
ATCCTGCTTTCCTGCTCCGGCCAAAAAACACTTGAGTCTGTGAAAGATGACGGCGCCAACCCTTTCGGTGCTACGCTGCCGGAAGGATTTGTTGTCGAAGAAGCAACCCCTCCCGGCATGGTTTCCTATCCCATGTTCGCAACCTTCGACCTTGACGGACGCCTCTTTGTGATCGAGTCCAGCGGGAAAACAACATCCACAGAAGATGTGCTGGCGAATCCAACGTTTCAAATACTGCTTCTCCAGGATGAAAACACAGATGGTGTATTTGACAAACGCCAGGTATTTGCGGACAAGATACCGTATCCCATGGGTGGCACCTTTTACCAGGGAAGCTTCTATGTTACCGCGCCGCCCGACCTCCTGCGCTTTACGGATACCGATGCGGATGGCATCGCCGACAAACGCGAAGTCCTCCTTACAGGATGGACATTAAACCACAATGCCGCGACCTTGAGTGGTCCGTTCTTCGGCCCGGATGGATGGATGTATATGTGTGATGCACGCCGCGGATTTGATATCACGACGCAAGAAGGTACGCGGCTGAAAGGAAAAGGCGCGCGCATCTGGCGGTGTCGTCCAGACGGATCCGGGCTGGAATGGATCTCGGGAGGAGGATTTGATAACACCATTGAAATGATCTTCATGCCTTCCGGTGAAACCATTGGAACGATGACGTACTTCACCGATCCGCAGGATGGCTTTCGCGACGCGCTGATGCACTGGGTGGAAGGTGGGGTTTATCCGAAGCCATATCCCGTCATCGAAGAGGATCGGTTAAAATTAACGGGCGACCTGATGCCGGTCATGACAAAACTTGCCCGCGTTTCACATGCGGGATTGATGCGCTACCGCGGATCTTCCTTTGGTAGCGAATACAAGGGAAATCTGTTCAGCGCGCAGTTTAACACGGGCCGGATCATGCGGCATGTGATCACGCCGGACGGGGCGACCTTCAGCACGGCGGAAGAGCCGTTTTTGAAATGGGATAACCTCGAGCGGCATCCTACCGATGTGCTCGAGGATGCTGATGGTAGCCTCCTCGTTGTAAACACCGGCGGATGGTTTATTGCAGGATGTCCGCTGTCTGTCGTTGCGAAGACCGATGTTCATGGCGGCATCTTTCGTATCCGGAAAAGAGATGCGCGCGCCACAAGCGACCCGTGGGGAAAACATCTGGAATTTGAAACGATGGCTCCGGAGCAGTTGACTGCTTTGATGAGCGATGACAGGCCTGTTGTTCGCGACAAGGCCATTGAACAGCTCGTACGCATCGGTGACGGCGCGGTTGGGTCTCTGGAAGATATTTTAAGTTCGCCGGGCACGGACGAAGTGCGCGCTTCGGCGGTTTTCGCATTGTACCGCATTCAGCGTTCAAAGGCTATGGAATCCGTTCTTGCTGCGCTTGATGATCAAAGCGCTGTCGTCCGGACGTCGGCCGCGAGGTCGGTTGGGCTGGCCAAAGATTCGCGGGCAGTGGATAAGCTTTCACGGATGCTAAGTGACGGTAGCCTACCCGTTAGACGACAGGCGGCGACCGCCCTGGGCCAGATCGGTGACGGAAAAGCGATTGGCGCACTGATCGCCGCCGCTGCGAAGCCGTCGGACCGTTTCGTGGAGCACGCCATCACGCACGCGCTGATCGTCCTCGGGAAACCCGGACCGCTGCTGGCGGCGCTGAAGGATCCTTCAGAGGACGTGCGAAAGACTGCGCTCATTGCATTGGATCAGATCGACGGATCTCCTTTGCGGAAAGAACATCTGAAAGGATTTCTTGACAGCAGGAATACTTCCTTACAGAAAAGTGCCGTCTGGGTTGTGAGTCATCATCCTGAATGGAGCGACATGGTAGTGAGCTACCTGAATTCAGTATTTAACAAGCCACGTTTTCCGGAAGAAGAAAAGCAGGCTGTCAGGGATCTGTTGATGTCGTTTTCCGGAAATGGAATGGTCCGGGATTTCGTGGGATCACAACTTACCGATCAGAAGGTGACGATGGAGAGAAAGTTGTTTCTCCTCGATATCATGAAGCAAAGTGCCGGTAGCGAATTCCCGGACGCATGGGTTCAGGTGATGGGAGCACTGTTGCGCGGCAAGGATCGAGCAATGCAATCAGCGGTGCTGGATGTAATCCAGTCACAGGCGATTGGTGCGCTGGACGGAGATCTCCGGCAGATTTTTCGCGATCCGGAAATTCCCCAGGAGCTGAGGGTAAAGGCAATGCGTGCCAGACTCCGTTCTCAGCAGGATCTCTCCGATGAAGATTTTGATAGCATATTGGATCTCATAGCTCCGGAGCGCTCGCCATATGTGCGGCAGACTGCTGTGGCGCTTCTGGTTCAGGCGGATCTGACAGAGGGTCAGTTGCAGATATTGGCAAAGGAATATTTGCCGGATGCTGACATCTTTTTGTTGCCTGCCCTTGTGAGTTCGTTTGAAGGAAGCAAAAGTGAGACCGCTGGAAATGCATTGGTGACTGCGTTGTCGGCCGCGCCCGAACGTTTGGATCATTTGTCGATGGACGCGTTGCAAAAGCTTTTCAATACATTCCCTGCTTCAGTAGCGAAGTCGGCCGAGCCACTTCTCAACGCATTAAGGGAACAACAGGCTTCACGTTTATCGGCACTCGAGAAGATGGAATCATCACTCGGCATTGGTGACGTGGGGACGGGGAGGAAGTTGTTTTTCGGCAAGGCCCTTTGTTCTACGTGTCATGCTGTGAGTGGTAACGGAGCACAGTTTGGTCCCGACCTTACCAATATTGGCGAAATCCGTTCGCGTCACGATATACTGGAAGCAATTCTATATCCCAGCGCCAGTTTTGCGAGGGAATATGAAACATCGAATGTGGTCACGCCAAATGCATCCTATGCTGGAATTATCAAGCAGCAGTTACCGGAAGCCATGGTGATCGAAACAGGTCCGGGTGTTACCATGCGTCTGGCCAGGAGTGAGATTTCGGCTATCGAGCCCGCGCGCGTTTCTTTAATGCCTCCGGGACTTCACAATCAACTCACGGCACAGGAGATGTCCGATCTGATGGCATACCTCTCCACCCTGCCAGACGGCCTGGGTCATTTGAAAACGAAAGCTTTGAAATAAATGAATTGAAAGGAGTCCGGTTTAAAAAAGCTGCAACCCGCGCCGGCGCTGATCCTTGGGTGCGTGATTGTGTTCGAAGGATATTCCACGACAATTTTTATTTTATTCAAAGAAGCTGCTGATATTTTTTTTTCACCGGGTGGTATCCATCCGTTGGGAATCATTCGCCGACTCCGCGGGCATCCTGCAAATCCTGACGTGAAATCTGATTTTCACCGCAACAGAATTCCTCACAATAGTTTTCATCGCATAGCATTTAAATCGAACGGTATCCCTAGGGGCTAGCGATCGTTCGTCAATTATTTTTCATCTCATTTTCAAAAAACAACAATAAAAAATTTTAAAAAAAGATTTTATCGCTTACCATTGCCTCCTGTTTTTTACACACTTCCGGATGGCCATTGCTGTTGCGATCTTTTGGAAGGTAACCCGATCATTCCTGAAATGATTTTCTGGCACCGCAGAAATCCGGGTACGGCTGTGTTTTAATATTAATGATGTACCAATAAAACCAACACCTTATGCAGGAAACGCTACTTGAAAGGGAGAGCCTTTTTCAAATTTCTTTTTTTCGAAAGACGATACCATTTAAATGTGTCCTGGCATGCTTTGCGCTTTCGCTGGCTGCCATTTCCGTTCAGGCGGAAGATCCTTACCCGATTCCGAACGGGATTGCCAGAATGGCTTCCAGCCGTACCGTTGTGGCATCCATTTCAGGCACCGTTACTTCTGCCACCGGTGAAAGCATGCCTGGCGTGAACGTTGTGGAGAAAGGAACCTCGAACGGTACTACTACCGATATCGATGGAAAATATTCTTTATCCGTAGACGACAATGCCACACTCGTATTTTCCTTCATCGGATATCAGACGCAGGAAATGGCGGTAAGCGGCCGTACTACCATCGACGTCGTGTTAAGTGAGGACGCCAAGAACCTGGAAGAAGTGGTTGTTGTGGGCTATGGAGTACAAAAGAAAGTTAACCTGACCGGTGCGATTACTGCGGTCAAGGCAGATGAGTTGAATAATATTTCATCCGCAAACCTTTCGAACACGCTGGCCGGTCGCGCGCCAGGCGTGAACATCACCGGAACGTCGGGATTATCGGGTGCTTCTTCTTCTATCAGAATAAGGGGAAGTTTTGCGGAGCCGCTGTATGTGATCGACGGGATTGTCAGAGACAAGGAAGCGTTTGATGCGCTCCAACCCAACGAAGTGGATCAGCTGAGCTTCCTGAAAGACGCTGCAACGGCGTCCATATACGGTTCACGCGCGGGTAACGGTGTCGTGCTGGTGACCACCAAGCAGGGCGTTGCGCAGAAGCCGACCTTTGGCTTCCAGGCTTCTTACACGACTTCAAGTCCGACGCAGACATTATTGTCGGATCAATATACAGCAACGGATGAATTGATCTACCAGAACCGCGTGGCGGAATTTCTGGGAACTCCGGCGCCAAACGGACCGGAGGAATTCGCCTACTTTGAAAACCTCAGCTACAATGTCAACGATTTCATCTGGCGCAACCCGACCAGCCAGAATTATGCGCTTAGTGTAACAGGCGGGAGCGATAAGATCACTTATTATTCACTGCTCAGCTACCGCGGTGAGGAAGGATCTTACAAAAGCCTGGACCACGGAAAGGTGAACATGCGGACGAATGTGACTGCGAAGATCACCGACGCCGTTAAATTCAGCCTGAATGTTTCCGCCAATCAGCAAAACCATGATCGTTTCTACTGGCCATTCTCCCCTGATGACGATTATGATGTTTCTGATTTGTACCGTGTGAGTTTCAACTGGCCGAAGGTTTATCCTTTCTACACGGAAGCCGACGGAACGCCTGCGAACTACGTAACGGATTATCCTGTCCAGACCCCCATGGGAAGCTGGCTGGCCTGGAGCGTGATCGACCAGATCGTTGGAGACCGCTATATCAAGACGCGCAAACGCGAAATGAATAACATCCTGGCGCTCGATGTTGACCTCGGGAAATTTGTTCCCGGTTTATCAACCCGTGTGTCGGCGAATTACATCGGCAGGGATTACATGCGCAAGAAATATCTGACCTTCCAGAAGAACTACGTATTCAATCAGGCGGATCCGGATGGAAACAGATTTTTGCCGGGCGCACCCGATCCTGCCAAATTCAACACCTTCACATTCAGTCAGAATCAGCCTTTCCTGAGCTATGAGATCGTAACGGAGTGGGCTTATCAGCTGAACGGATTCCTGAATTATGACCGCACCTTTGGAAAGCACGGCGTGACCGCGATGCTGGTATATGAGCAGGCAGAGAATGGGGGATATGGCGCTTTCTCGAGGGCGGAGGATCCAATCACCTCCTATGATCAGGATTTTGTTTATTCCACGGACTCGGAGAGAAGATATGGCAGGGGCTATGAAGAGATCGGCGCCAGGCAGTCTGTGATCGGAAGGGCCAACTATAATTTCAACGAACGTTATATCGCGGAATTCTCGTTCCGTTACGACGGCAATACTTTGTTCCCGAAGGGAAAGCAATGGGGATTCTTTCCTTCCGTTTCTGCTGCCTGGAGAATTTCCGAGGAAAGCTTCATGGATGGCTCGCGTTCATGGCTGGATGAATTGAAACTGAGGGCATCCTATGGCTCAACCGGGAATGACCGCGACATCAATAACCTTGAGATCAGACCATTCTCTTATACACGTGTATATACCAATGCCGGCGCATATATTTTCGGCGATGAACTTTACAGAAGCATTACTCCCGGAGCGACACCCAACCCTAATCTGACATGGGCGACGTCTCAGACTTACAATGTTGGCGTGGATATGACTACGATGAATGGCCGCCTTACCGGTTCAGTGGATGTATTTAAAAGAAAGGAAGAAGACATTCTCGGTTCGAGGCTCGTAACCTTGCCGGATAACTATGGGCAGTCACTGGCTCCTGAAAACTACGCTGCGAGATCATGGCGCGGTGGCGAACTCTCCATCATGTGGCAGGACCGGGCTTTCAACGATAAGGTGAAATATTCTGTTTACGGAAATACCGGCTACGCCCGCGATCAGTGGGATGTGATCGATGAAGATCCGATTTTCGGGGAGGGGGGCAACCGTCATTTCGAAACAAGGATCGGCAATCCATTGAACCGTATTTTCGGTTTGCGCTCACTGGGTCTTGTGAGAACGCAGGAGCAGCTGGATGCGCTGCTTGAGTCAGGCTTTAAGCAGTTCGGCCGCGATCCGTACCTTGGGGGACTGGTGTTCGAAGACGTAAGAGGAGATGGCTATGCGCCGGGGCCGGACGGAAAGATCGATGGCAATGATTTTCAGTTGCTGTCAAACAACGCGGCGCCACGCCTCAATTACGGATTCGGATTGAATGTCGAGTGGAGGAATTTCTCCGTGGCCGCCCACTTCCAGGGTGTAGGCGTGTATGACCGGATCATCAGCAATCAGGAAGGTGAGGGTATGCGTCAGCACGGTGGGGGTGTACGCCCTTACTATCCTATCTGGACCAAAGATGTCTGGACCCCTGAAAATCCTGACGCAGCATATCCAAGACCGATCGGCAGGAACTGGTATGAATCAGGAACCGGTGCATCGTCTTTCTGGATCAGGAACGGTGCTTATCTCAGACTCAAAAACATAAACGTCGCCTATAATCTGCCAAAGAGCTGGGTTTCCAGGATCAAAGTTGACAGGGCTCAACTGTTCTTTAACGGAAATAATATTTTCGCCCTTGCCGACATAAAAGAGTTCCACGATCCGGAACAGAAAAATTATGATTCTTATCCGTTGATGAGATCCTTCACCTTCGGAATTGATGTTAAATTTTAAATTGAGGAAAGATCAAATGAAAAAGCTGTTATTTGCGCTGTTCAGTATATATCTGTTGGGGGCCTGCGGAGATGTGCTTGATATTGAAGACATCAATAACTACAACCCTGAACTTGTTTGGAATGACGAGAACCTGGCCAATGCCTATCTCGCGAACCTCTATCCGATGTTCGGCAACTGGAATCCGGACGCCGATGTATATAGCCAGCAGGTTGACGGAATAGCATTCTATCCCGACAGGGTCACGATCTCCAACGGTGATTTCAAGAACTGGGACTATGGCCGGATACGCCTGATCAACCAGGCCATCGTAGACGTGCAGGCGGGTTCATTGCCACAGGAAGTGAAAGACAACATCACCGGCCAGGCGCTGTTCATGCGCGCTTACACTTACTTCAGCATGGTGAGCTATCATGGGGGAGTGCCGTATATCAAAGTCCCCCAGGACCGGTATGCCGATGATCTGTATGTGGCCCGTAATTCAACAAAGGAATGTTTCGAGTTCATGCTGCAGGACCTGGATGATGCGATCGCACTATTACCTCCTCACATCCTGACCACGTCAGACGATTACGGAAAGATCGACGGTAATTTTGCGCTTGCTATCAAGGCAAAAGTGCTGTTGAACATGGCGTCGCCCCAGTTCAATCCCGGTAATCCGTGGGATAACCAATACTGGGCCGACGCCTATACGGTAAACAAGGCGGCATATGACCAATTGAAAGCTGCCGGTTATGCGCTCGTTCCGGACTATTCTGATATTGCACTGGACGAACGCAATTCTGAAGTGGTCTTTTCTGTCATCAATGCGTATCCCAACAAGACCGCCAACTGGGATTATGGCGTAAGACCTGGTTCTGAAAGCCGCGGTCCGGCATGGGCTTCTCCCACCTGGGAATTTGTCAAAGAATTCCCTATGAAAGATGGAAAATTGTTCAGCGACCCCACCGGCGCATATTATAAGACTGAAGATGAATTTTTGCAGAACTTCTGGGTTGACAGAGATCCCCGCTTCGAAAAATCCGTTGTGTGGAACGGTCAGCTGTATGAGCTTTCAGGCAAGGCCGGCAGACGTCAGTATACAGCATTGGGAATAGCCCACGAGTTGGATGATTTTGGTGTCAATCCAAAAGCAGCCACCAACTCAACCAATCTCGACCGTTACACCGGATTCTTCATTTTGAAAAACAGTGTACTGGATCTGACGCAGGCGGAAGTGCAGCAGTATGATATCGATTTTGTACTGATGCGCTTTGCGGAAGTGATGTTAAACTATGCCGAGACCGCCAATGAAACAGGGAAGACCGGTGAGGCGCTTGACATTTTGAAACAGATCAGGCAGCGTGCGGGGATAGAGGCGGGCGCCGATGGAAATTATGGTATCACTGCGGTGAGTCGTGAAGAGATGAGGGAGGCCATCCTGGCGGAGCGCAATATTGAATTCTGCTTTGAAGGACATCGTTTCTGGGATCTCCGTCGTTTGCGCATGCTCGACAGGCTGGATGGACAAACGAAGCATGGGCTGGAGGCAATTGCCATCACTGCCACAGGAGCGGAGATGCCGCTTTCGGAGGCGCGTACCAAAGCAGCCACGTACGAGCTACTGTCCAAAGATTTCAAATACAACGTGCTGCAGGTACCCGTTTCAGGTGTGAAGGTAAATGTCCTTCCTGATAAATATTATTTCTTCCCGATCCAGGAGGGTGTACTGAGCCGGAACAAAAGCATCGAGCAGAACATCGATTGGGGTGGAACATTCAATCCTACGCTGGAATAGAATCACCTGACCTAGGATCATAAAAAAAGGGAGCGGATTTTTCTGCTCCCTTTTTTTTGCTTTGACCTTACCTTCAAACCAATTTACCTTATTTACCTTATTTACCTTATTTACCCATTTACCCATTTACCCATTTACC
>JBARAD010000240.1:0-4920 GCA_049791675.1 Chryseosolibacter sp. | reverse complement strand
CTGTAACGGCACGCACGTCAATATTGGATGTCCGGATATTTTTAATCCCACTCCTTCGCTTTAAGAAGGGTTAAAGCGCATTTTACTGATGGAACTCAGCGGATAAACGTTATCCGGATAACCTGCTGATATTTTATTATTTGAATTAAAACAGAAGCCTGTAGTATCATGTTTGACATTTTCATTAGAAGACCCGTCCTCTCCCTTGTCATTTCACTGCTCATTGTGCTGCTCGGAGGCCTTTCCTTTATCACCTTGCCCATCAGTCAGTATCCCGATATCATTCCTCCCTCCGTGTCAGTGAGGGCGAAATACCGGGGAGCCAATGCTGAGGTGTGCGCCAAGACCGTTGCCACGCCGCTCGAGAAAGCCATCAACGGTGTGCCCGGCATGACGCATATGTCTTCCGTATCCAGCAATAACGGAACGGTGGCCATCGAGGTGACCTTTGCCGTAGGTACCGACCCTGACCTCGCCGCCGTGAGCGTGCAAAACCGGGTTGCCACCATTCTCGATGAACTTCCGGAAGAGGTGATCAAGAACGGCGTCATCACTGAAAAGGAAGTGAACAGCCTCCTGATGTACGTCAACCTCGTCAGTACGGACCCAACCCTTGACGAAAAATTCATTTATAACTTTGCTGATATCAACGTCCTGCAGGAGCTGAAGCGTATCGACGGCGTTGGATACTCCGAGATCGTCAGTGAGAAAGACTATTCAATGCGCGTCTGGCTGAAACCGGATCGCATGACTTCCTACAAGATCTCCACCGACGAAGTCGTTGCAGCCATCCAGGCCCAGAATGTGGAAGCTGCTCCAGGAAAAGCTGGCGAAAGTTCCGATAAGTCACCGCAAGCGCTTCAGTATGTGTTGCGTTACACCGGCAAATTCAATACCCCGGAGCAATATGAAAACCTCGTCCTCCGAGCCGATGCCGACGGCTCAATCCTCCGACTGAAAGATGTTGCCGATATCGAGTTCAGCGCCATGAACTTCGGAAGGATCTCCAAAAACAACGGCACCCCTGCAGCCTCGATCCTGATCAATCAACGCCCGGGTTCCAATGCGCGCGACGTGATCAAGCGCATCAAAGAACGCATGGACGAGATCAGCAAGAACACGTTTCCGCCGGGGATGACCTACAACTATACCTATGATGTTTCCCGCTTCCTCGATGCGTCGATCTATGAGGTCGTGAAAACGCTGTTTGAAGCATTCATCCTCGTATCACTGGTTGTATTTATCTTTCTGCAGGACTTCAGGTCCACGCTGATCCCCGCCCTCGCCATTCCCGTGGCGCTCATCGGCGCGCTGTTCTTTATGCAGGCAATGGGCTTCTCCATCAACCTGCTTACACTCTTTGCCCTCGTGCTTGCCATTGGCATCGTGGTGGATAACGCCATCGTCGTCGTCGAGGCGGTGCACGCGAAAATGGAAGAAGAAAACCTTCCCGCCCGCGAAGCAACTTTCGCCGCCATGAAGGAGATCGGCAGCGCCATCATCGCCATCACACTCGTCATGTCAGCGGTTTTTATTCCCGTGGCGTTCTTGTCGGGACCCGTCGGCGTGTTCTACAGGCAATTTTCCCTTACCCTGGCCATCGCCATCGTGATCTCCGGCGTAAACGCGCTCACCCTCACCCCTGCCCTGTGTGCCATGCTCCTGCGCAACCCCCATCAGCATGAAAAGAAAAACACCCTGCTGCAGCGGTTTTTCGACAGATTCAACAAGGCATACAATGGCCTCGCTATGCGGTACAGGAAGGTTGTCGGCGCCCTGGCCGGCAGACGAATGGTCACCATCATGTTACTGCTGATCTTCTTTGCAGCTACCTATGGGATCAACACCATCCTCCCCACGGGATTTATCCCCAACGAAGATCAGGGCGTGGTATACATCAACGTGACCGCCCCGTCCGGCGCCACGGTGGAAAGAACGGAACGCGTGCTCGACGAAGTGCAAAAGGTTACCGAGGACATGGAAATTATTGAAGCGGTCTCTACGCTTGCGGGGTACAGCCTGGTGAATGGAGTATCCGGAGCGTCCTTTGGTATGGGTATCATTAACCTGAAACCCTGGGATGAACGAAAGGAAACAGTCGATGATGTAATCAGGATCATGGAAGCGCGCACAAAAGGAATCACCGACGCCAGCATTGAATTCTTTTCTCCTCCTACCGTTCCCGGTTTTGGTAACTCAAGCGGTTTCGAACTGAGAGTGCTCGATCAGACCGGGCGTGGCGACCTGCAGGAACTGGAAACGGTTACGAAAAACTTTATCGCTGAACTCGAGAAGAGTCCGGAAATCGATCAGGGCTTCACAAACTTCGACCCGAACTTCCCTCAATATCTCATTCACGTCGACCAGGATATGGCTGGAAAAAAAGGCGTCACCACAGAACAGGCAATGAATACCCTGCAAACACTCATGGGCGGAAATTATGCTTCCAACTTTGTCCGCTTTGGACAGATGTACAGGGTCATGGTCCAGGCAGCTCCGCATTACCGGGCCCAGCCTGACGACCTGCTGCAACTGTATGTAAAAAATGAAGACGGCGAAATGGTTCCCTTCTCCACATTCATCCGGATGGAAAGGGTATATGGTCCCGAGCAGTTAACCCGTTACAATATGTATACGGCAGCGCGCGTCAACGGCACCGTTGCATCCGGGTTCAGCAGCGGAGACGCTATCACTGCCATCAGGAGAATTGCCGAAGAGAAACTTCCGCGTGGTTACGGTTTCGACTGGGCAGGCATGACACGGGAAGAAGTTAAATCCGGTGACCAGGCCATCTACGTATTCCTCATCTCCCTGGTATTCGTCTATCTGCTTCTTGCCGCACAGTATGAGAGTTTCCTGTTACCCCTACCGGTAATCTTGTCCCTGCCTGCGGGAATTTTCGGAGCATTCCTCGCACTGAAGATCCTTGGACTCCAAAACAACATCTACGCACAGGTAGCCCTGATCATGCTGATCGGACTATTAGGAAAGAACGCCATCCTGATCGTTGAGTTTGCGATCCAGCGTCGTGCGGAAGGCATTTCGGTACTCAAGGCGGCTATCGAAGGATCTGTCTCGAGGTTACGGCCGATCCTGATGACTTCCTTCGCGTTTATCGCAGGGCTGATCCCACTGTGTATCGCAACCGGCGCCGGCGCCATGGGCAACCGTTCCATTGGAACAGCCGCGGCAGGTGGTATGCTGATCGGTACCCTCTTCGGCGTGCTCATCATTCCTGGTCTCTATGTTCTGTTTGCAAGCATCACAGATCGCAAAAAAGACGCGCCCCTGGAAGCCGTCCATCCGGAAGAGGTTTCCCTCCCGGTCAATCATTAAGTATTGTTTTAAAGCCAAAAAATGTTTCGTAAGATTTCAGTTATCAGACTTTTACTTGCACTGCTCATCGCAGTGATATTCGGCAGCTGCAAAATAGCAACGCCCCCAGCCCTGCCGGTAGCGGAAAAAATGCCAGATACTTATGTTGGCCATACGGATACCATTACCGATGGAAATATCCTGTGGCAGGAATTCTTTACAGATCCTCTCCTCGTCGATCTTATTGAAACAGCGCTGAAAAACAACTATGACCTGCTCACCGCCATTCAACGCGTGGAGATGGCCCGCGCAGATTACAACATCAGCCAGGGTGCCTTGCTGCCTTCTTTGAGTGGGGTCGCTTCCACCAACATTGGAAATGTCAACCAGAACATGGTGCGAAATGCCGATCAGGATCAACGTACCAATAATATCCGGGAGGAATATTTTCTCGGACTGCAGGCCTCATGGGAAGCAGACATCTGGGGTAAACTCAAGAGCCGCAAGAAGGCTGCCTACTCGCGCTTCCTTGCGTCAGAGAAAGGAAAACATGTTGTCACCACGGCGCTGGTCGCTGAAGTTGCACGCCTTTACTATGAGCTTCTCGCAGTGGACAATGAGCTGGAAGTGGTTCGGAAAAACATCGATTTCCAGGAAATTGCACTCGAGATCATTAACATTCAGAAGATGGGTGGCAGGGCAACGGAACTTGCCGTACAACAATTCAGCGCTCAACTCCTGAACACAAAAGCACTTGAAAAAGAAAAAGAGCAAAAGATCATCGAACTGGAAACGCAGATCAACCTGTTGATGGGAAGGTATCCCCAACCCATTCCGCGCGAAAAAGATATCAGCGAGCTGTCACTTCCCGACACCATCCACGAAGGTATACCCGCTACGTTACTGCTCAACAGACCGGATATCCAGCAGGCGGAACTGGAACTCACTGCTTCTGAAGCGGACCTCCAGGCAGCAAGGGCTGCGTTTCTGCCAGCGCTGACAATTTCTCCCTATGCGGGCCTGAATGCACTGGAGGCCTCCGCACTCTTTCAAACTCCCGGATCGTTGGCTGCGGGTCTTCTCGGTGGAATCACCGCGCCGATATTCAACAAAAAACGGATCCGCTCGGAGTTCAACCGTTCTGTCGCATTGCGCGCTGAAGCATCTTACAATTATCAGAAAACCATTATCACCGGCTACGGTGAAGTAGTGAATAATATCCGCGGCATAGGCAACCTGGAGCAGATCTACGGCATGAAGGAACAGGAAGTGGAAGTACTGCTCAACGCCGTCTCCACTTCCAATGTATTGTTTACTTCCGGTTACGCTTCCTATCTGGAAGTAATCACCGCGCAGAAAAGCGTACTGAACGCAGAACTTGAACTCGCCAACATCAAGAAAGGGATCTTCCATTCCGTTATCGGACTTTACCGCGCATTGGGCGGAGGGTGGAGCTGGAGGTGAGTTGTTTGTGAAAAATAGGTAAAAGGGTAAATAGGTAAAAGGGTAAATGGGTAAATGGGTAAATGGGTAAATGGGTAAATGGGTAAATGGGTAAATGGGTAAATGGGTAAATAAGGTAAATAAGGTAAATAAGGTAAATTG
>JBARAD010000239.1:0-5250 GCA_049791675.1 Chryseosolibacter sp. | reverse complement strand
AGTAGACAACCTCTCCCATCGGACCCCGCACCCCGCGCCGCACACACGAATTTTCCTCTCCTTGAGGAGAGGCTGAGAAAGAGTAGAAATTAAGATGCGCAAGTAGAAGGGTGAGGTGAAGTAACGGAGTAGCGCAGATTCCCCGACGGATCGAAGCAAAAATGATCCCTGAAAATGGCGGGGCAATGATCCCGAGCATGCGGGGCAGATCACCTTCAATCCCGAATGGGATTTAATATGAATAGCCCCAGGTGCAACCTGGGTTTTCAAAACGCGAGCCCACCGAACCCTGGAAGGGTTCAATTAACATTTCGATCTCACGCCTCATTTTTCTGCTGACACGCTGATGGCTGTCGTCTGTGGACTGTGGTCTGTGGTCCGTGCGTGCCACCTATTAACCCAAATCTTCTTAACTTATAACAACATCCCCTAATATGATCCACAAAGCGGCCGGAGTTCTTCTGTTGCTTGTCATGGCAGCCTCACTGCGCATCGCCGCGGACGGGATGAATGCGCAGACGGAATGGAGACCCCTTCCGGTGGAGCGGCAAATCGATCAGCTGATCGGGGCCAGACAATACAAGCGCGCCATCGACCTGTCACTCCTCACTGCCGCCGACATGAAGAAGTCTGAAGATTGGAAAGGATACATCACCTTCATGCTGCGCGCCGCAGATATTGAAACCTTCGAAGTGTGGAAAGGAAAAGGCTTCCCGGACGCAGACCTCGTGCCGGACTACCGGCGCCCACTCAAATATCTGCAAATGTTGAACAAGCATGCGGGCCCTTTCCTGGATCAGTATCCCGGCCTGAAGGCGAACACGCTCTTTACCACTGCCGTAGTCTACTATTGGCTCGATATGCCTGACACCGCAGAGATCCTGCACCACCAGGCGCTGCAGCTGAGAAAAAATGTGTATGGCGAAACCTCCCGCGAAGTGGCGGACTCCTACCTGTGGAGAGGTGTACTCTACATGTTCGGGCGTTACCGCAAGGATCTCGCGGAACAAAACTATCGCGCTGCGCTTGAACTCCAGAAACAATTCCTCCCCGACAGCCGCTATGCGCTCGGAAGTGTTTACTACGGTCTGGCTAACATCGCCATGGAAGATTTTCAGTTCGATGAAGCGCTTGTCCTCGCAGACCAGTATCAATCCCTCTACGATGACCTGCCCTACGAGCAGGCCTTCGGCATCCAACTGGTCGCCAACGTCTACTGGAATAAGGGGGATTATGAACAAGCGCTTGCAAGCAGGACCCGTACCATCAACCTGTACGAAAAATCAAAATTCCAGGAAGACCTCATCATCGAGTACAGCAACCTTTCAACGGACCTGCTGAACCTCGGCAGATACCCGGAGGCGGAGAAGGCCTTGCAGAAGGGAGCGCAGATATTGCGCGCCAGCCATATACAGGATCCCTATTATGCCAAAATGCTATATGCCACCTTCGGCACACTGTATACTTCTATGAAAAAGTATGACGCCGCATGGCTGTACCTGCAGAAGGCGCTGGACATCGCTGTCAACCACTACGGGGAACGAAATGATGCCGTCGCCGACATCTACAGCCTGCGCGGAGTCATGTCGAAAGATCAAAAGCTCTTTGAAGAAGCGCTGGATGACTACCAGCATATGTTGACTGCCGTCATCCCCGGGTTTTCGGCTGCCGGCTACCGCGTCATCCCGGAAGTCCAGTACGAAAATCCGAGTTTCAAAAATATCATCGCCGCGACCTTCAACAAAGCGGACGCCTTGCTCGCCTGGTTTGCCAACGATGGGGATACTGCCCACCTTCAGCTGGCCCTTGAAAATTACAGGCATGCCTATCGCCAGATCAGCGTCGCGAGAGACGCCATCGGCGATGAGCTGTCAAAACCTTTCCTGCTCTCCAATTTCGCCGCCAGTATCGAAAATAGTATTGCCGCCGCGCACATGCTGTATAAAAAGACCCATGACAGCCAGTATATACAGGAGATGCTCTACTTCGTGGAGTTCACCAAATACCTGAACGTGCTGGACGCTTTGCAAAGGGCGGATCGCGCAAACAATTCGGAAGTCCCCCTGGAAATATTGCTGCGGCTCCAGGGTGTCAGGAGTGAAATAAACAAACTTCAAAAGACCGAACTGGACCATCAGCGACTTCAGTTGTCGACTGATTCGGTTTCAAAAATCCGGAATCAGATTGTGGACCTCATCCAGGAACGCAAGCAACTCATGTCTTCCATTACCAGCCGTTCCCGCCACGCTTCTTATGAGCACGGTCTCATGATGATGAGCATGCGCGACATCCGACGGCAGCTGAAGAACGATGAACAGATCCTGGAGTTCTACTGGGGGAAAGACAGCATCTATACCATCAGCGTGACAAATCAATCCACGCATGTCAGGGCGATTGCCCACATCGCTGCATTGGATAGCCTGCTTTCAAATGTTCAGGACATGCTTGAGGGAGAGCCTTCCTATGATCCCAAAGATGTGCGGCACTATAGTCGGAACACCACGGCACTGTATGGGAAGCTCTTCAGACCCGTCGTCGAAAAGCGAAAACTGATCATCATTCCGGATGGTCCCTTAAACCTCGTGCCCGTCGAGGCGCTGGTCGTCCGTCACCGTGAGGATGAGCATTCCTACCGCGACCTGGACTACGCGGTCCAGCACTTTGAAATATCCTACGCATACTCGTCCAGTATCCTCTTTCACAAGACAAAAAATCACCGCACGAAAATTGAAAAGGTCCTTGCCTTCGGCTATTCGGATGACGGAGAACGATCCACCGCGGGCACACAAGATTCCCTTGCCTCCCTGCCCGGCACTTTCAGCGAAATTGAAACGTTGTCAGCGGTGTTCAAAAATGTTTCCCGCTTCACTGCCGGCGATGCGCTGAAGGCAAACTTCATCAAACATGCAGGTGATCATGACCTCATCCACCTTGGCGTGCACGGCATTGGCGATCCCAACACCGCAGATCATTCACGCCTCGTTTTCCGGCCTGATTCGCTGGACACGGAAGACCTCTACGCATACGAGATCTACAATCTCAATATCGGCGCGAGCCTGGCCGTGCTGAGCGCCTGTGAAACCGGACTCGGCAAACATCAGGCCGGCGAAGGCATCTTCAGCATCGCCCGCGCCTTCACCTACGCGGGATGTCCGTCCGTCGTCATGAGTCTGTGGCGGGCGCACGACGCGCATACCGCGTCCATCATGCGTGGCTTTTATCAAAGCCTGCAGCACGGACATTCCGTGAGCGCGTCCCTGCGACAGTCCAAACAAAGATTTCTCGACGCCGCTGACGAGTTCTCCTCACATCCCTCGAACTGGTCCGCGTTCGTCCTGAATGGCAAGGATCAGACGTTTCAGAACACTTCATCCTCCTTCGCCCTCTGGCTCATCGCCACCATCCTCGTACTCGTCGCCTACCTGTCATTAAGAAAATCAGTAAGTAGTAATCAGTAATCAGTAATCAGTAAGTAGTAATCATTAAGTAGTAATCAGGATCACTGGTCTACTAATCACTGGTTACTGATCACTAATCACTGGTTACTGATCACTGGTCACTGGTTACTGGTCACTGGTCACTGGTTACTGGTCACTGGTCACTGGTTACTGGTCACTGGTCACTGATCACTGGTTACCGGTCACTGATTACTGGTTACTGGTTACTGATTTTAGCTTTCATCTTCAATATCGAGGCCCTGTTCCCCTTAATGCGGTCCGGAGCATTCTTCAGGTAAGCTTCCTCCAGAAACTTCCAGAGCTGCAATGCCTTCGTGGGATTTTGAAGATCAGAAAGATGATCGCGCAATCCTGACTTCAAAAGATCAGCCATGATCTGATTATAACATTGCACGAGGGGATGATAGGTAAGTTTTCCGTTCTCCATGGACGCCAGCATGTTGATTTCCTTTCCGTCTTCTGCTTCAATTACTTCAGACGCCAGATGCAGGTCAACGTTGTCCGGTATTTCGTGGTCCTGAAAGTTTCCATCCTTCCACTGGACCGGCGTGCCCGAAGTCCAGCATTGGCGATCGTCTCTGTCGGCGGGCGCTGTTTCACTCTTTTTGAATGTCAGATTTTCCGTTCCCCTATGTCCATCCGGATGGATGATTCCTACTGCGCGGAATTCGTTCTGGTGTCCGCCACCAACTTCTCCTTGTCCCATAGTCTTGTTCTTTAATGTGTGTTTTGGTTTATCAACGATTTAAAAACAACAAGCACAATGTGCTCACGAGATCATATCCGGCTAACCGGTATCTGCAATACTCAATGGATGGCTTCCGTAGCTTTCAATTCCGTCTCCTCCTTCTTTTCCCAATTGATTTCCGGCAGGTTGTCTTCGATCTGTCCTTTATGGAGGTCGTATAAGAACAGGTTGAAGGCATCCTCTGTTTCTGCTCGCTTCAGGTATTTCCGCTCGAGGTATCGCCACAGCCTGCGTGCGCTCGTGGGACCGCGGAGGTTGTCGAGATCCCGCGTCATGCCGTCGCGCACGATGCCGGCCATCACCTCATTGAAGAACTGGATGAGCGGATGATATTCCTCCGGCTCGTCGTGGTCATTCAATGTGGCAAGGATCGGGATGATTCCACTGCCGCCATCCGGGACATCGACGATGGTCACATACATCATTTTTCCATCCACCCTGCCCTGCTCATCTTTCGGCAGGTTCTCGGGCCATCGCGCAGGCGTCCCCGCGTTCCAGCACGGCGGGTCATCACGGTGAATTCCTTCAAGACGGTTTCCTTTCCGATACCGCTGAATCGTGGTATCCTTGCAAATCATTTCCCCTGTGGGATTGTAACGGTTCTGGGTTCCCCCACCTACTTTACCAGTTGGCATAACTTTAGAATTTATGGTTAAACGAAAAAAATGAATAGTGAATATTGAATAACCAGGCGCGTTCGTGAGTGGTGATGGTGAGTCGTGAGTGGTGAATGGTGAGTGAGCTCGTGCGTCGACATGCGTCTGCTTTTCATCGCTGCGGGCGCGTGCCGGTCGCCGCAAAAAACAAACAACCAACTTAAGACTCAAGATTTAAAGGTTTAAGATTGGGATTCGTGGATTTTTGGAAGACCGTGCTCAATTCCAAAATTTAAAATTCAAGTTACAGTTAATTCCTAATTCCCAATTCCTAGTTCCTAATGCCCAATTCCAAATGCCTAATTCCCAATGCCTGATTTATAACTTGTGCCTGATTACTTTCCGATGCCCCATCACTGATCACTGATTACTAATGACTGATTTACTG
>JBARAD010000238.1:0-9745 GCA_049791675.1 Chryseosolibacter sp. | reverse complement strand
GGTCTGATCCGCCGCGTGGTGAAAGCCTACTGGTAAGGTGATGTTTGAAGGTTCAAAGGCCTGGCGGCAATCAGGTTTGAAGGTCGATGACCTGAGGCGCAGCGATACTCTATATATAGTGCCCTTCCGGAAGGTTTCGGCGAAGCACGAAGCATCAGCGGCAGCCGCTGAACTGCCGGGAAAACAATCGCCCGTCCAGGTTCGGATGCGGGTTCAATATTCGAGCACATAGTCTTGCTGATCTCCAAAGCCCTTCAGAACGAGTTTGCCGGAATATACATCCACAACGCCACAGGCGCTTTCTGATACGGATTCAACAAGTCCCTTGAGGGTAAGATGGTGAATATGACCTTTCTTTACATATCCGCCCTCGTGGTGATGACCGGAAATAAATGCCACCACGGAGGGATATTGGTTCAGGAGCTCCAGAACTTCATGATTATTCCAAAGCTGAAGTCCGTTCTCGGGGAGCAAGGGCAAATGGGAAAAGACCACAGTCCTGTAACCGCGCTTCTCGCCCTGCCTCAATTTCTTCTTCAACCATTTCAATTGTTGCCTGCCGATCGCGCCATTCCACGCATGGGCATTGTTTGCTTTTTCCTTTTTTAGTTCCTCCAGAATAACCGACGCCTTTGCATAACTCCGGGTCCCCTTGACCGAGGCGTGCACGCTGACATCCAGCGCATCTGTGAGAAGGAATTGCATATTGCCATTCGTGAATCCATAGTAGCCGCGTTCGTTCCCTAAAAGTTTGCGAACCCCATTTTTGAGACTGTCGGCAACCGAAAATTCATGGTTGCCGATAACATAGTGAACCGGGGCTTTTGCCTTCCTGAAAATATCCAGGGGAATCTCAAATGATCGGTGATCGCGGTCGATGAGGTCTCCGGCGTGAACGATGAATGCGAGCGCATGCTGATTGAATATCTCCACGGATTTCTTTAACCGCTCCGGCGATCCGCGATAATCGCGTTTGCCCCATTGATCTGCGTCGGCATATTGTACGTCGGCGATGACGCCGAAGGAAAAAAGTGGTGTGCTCTCTTGGGCCAGCGCCCTGACACAAGGCACTATTAAAAGGAATAAGAGGAGGAGAATTCTAAAACACGACATACGTCAAAGGGATTTACGAATGCAAAAATAACATTCATTTTACAAGACAAACGGCAATCGTCCAACTAACTTGCAATACCGATTTCCTGTTCTACTGCTTTCCTCATTACCGTATAAACGTTAATTCGCTGATTTCCCTTATAAGTCAATAAAAAGAATTCATTACATTTGGTTTACTGCCTGAGGGCACTCTCAAAAAATGACCTGTCAACCTTTAAATACAACTTGTAGCTTATGAAATCCCGTCGCGAGTTTTTACAAAAGATCACTGCTTCAGCCTTTGCGGCTCCTTTTATCCCGGCTGGGGCAACGGAGAGCCTGAAAGACTTTTACGAACAACCCTATCAGGGCCCCGTCTTACGGGTAGCCATCATGGGACTCGGAAGTTACGGGACACGCGTAGCGGAAGCCATGAAGGACTGCAAGCGGGCTAAATTAAGCGGCGTGATCAGCGGCACTCCTTCCAAGGTCAAGGCGTGGCAAAACAAGTACAATATTCCGGAGAAGAACTGCTACAATTACGAGAACTTCGACAACATCAAGAACAACCCGGATATTGATGCAGTATACATCATTACCCCGAACGGCCTTCACAAGGAACAGGCCATACGCGTAGCCAGGGCGGGAAAACATGTGATCTGTGAAAAACCCATGGCCCTCAATGCAGCTGAAGGACAGGAAATGGTAGACGCGTGCAAGAAAGCAAATGTGAAATTACTGGTGGGCTACAGGATGCATCTTGAGGCAAACACGCTGGAGATCATCCGAATGAGAAATGAAGGGGCTTTGGGAAAGATCATGTTCTTCCAGGGACTCAGCGGTTTCCGGATCGGAAGTCCTGATCAATGGAGGCTCGACAAAAAACTTGCCGGCGGCGGGGCGATGATGGATATCGGCATCTATTCGGTGAATGGCGCCCGTTACATGGTTGGAGAAGAACCTGTTTGGGTGACGGCGCAGGAAACAAAAACCGACCCCGAGAAATTTAAAGAAGGCGTCGATGAAACCATCCAGTTCCAGTTCGGTTTCCCCGGCGGAGCCGTTGCCTCCTGCTTATCGACCTACAGCATGAACTACCTGGACCGTTTTTACCTCAACGGCGAAAAAGGATTTGCAGAATTATCTCCCGCCACAGGATACGGCCCCATCAAGGGACGCACGCACCTGGGCGAATTAAATAATCCCCACATCACACACCAGACCGTTCAGATGGATGAGATGGCTGGCATGATCCTGGAAAACAAGAAGCCACGCGTCCCCGTCGACGGCGAAGAAGGGCTTAAAGATCTTAAGATCATTGATGCCATCTACCACGCCATCAAGACCGGCGAAAAGGTCACACTAAAAGCCTGACGCGTCTTGCAGGCACACCGCCTGCAAGACATTTTTATCATCCCACAATCCTTACCATCACCGTCATGAAATGGAATATCCCGCAAGTTTGCTTCCTCGTCGTAATGCTGTACGCATGCGGCACCGTGGAAAAACGCGAGCCTGTTAAAACACCTCAGCCCATTGCCCTGCATCCTGACAACCCCCACTACTTTCTATACGAAGACAAACCTGCCGTCCTCATTACCTCCGGCGAACACTATGGCGCAGTGCTGAACATGGACTTTGATTACAAACGGTATCTTGAGACGCTTTCAGCAGACGGACTGAATCTCACGCGGGTATTTACGGGTGCGTATGTGGAACCCGTTGGCGCTTTCAAGATCGAAGAGAATACACTCGCACCCAAAGGCGAACGCTTCATCTGTCCGTGGCAGCGGAGTGATACGACGGGCTACCCGAACGGCGGGAACAAATTTGATCTCACAAAATGGGATACAGCCTATTTTTCACGTCTGAAAGATTTCATGCATGAAGCACAGAAAAGAAATATAATCGTTGAACTGGCCCTCTTCTGCCCTTTTTATGGCGATGCGCAATGGGAACTAAGCCCGATGAATGCCGCCAACAACATCAACGGCGGCGGACCTGCAGACAGGACGCATGTCTATACCCTTGACAAATCAAACGGATTGCTCGCCGTGCAGGAGAATCTCGTGAAGAAGATCGTACATGAACTCCGTGATTATGACAACCTCATTTACGAGATCTGCAATGAACCGTATTTTGGAGGCGTCACCATGGAATGGCAACATCACATCGCAACGCTGATCCGCGCGGAAGAAAAAGAACTCAACCAACCTCATCTCATCTCCCAGAACATCGCCAACGGGTCTGAAAAAATTCAAAACCCGCATCCTGCCGTCTCTGTCTTTAATTTCCATTATGCAGCGCCCCCGGTCGCCGTGGGACATAATTATCAGCTCAACAAAGTGATCGGTGACAATGAAACAGGTTTCGACGGAAATGCCGACAGCACCTACCGCAAGGAAGGATGGGCGTTCATTCTGGCGGGTGGGGCGTTGTACAACAACCTGGATTATTCCTTCACATCAGACCATGAAGACGGCACGTTTCAATACCCGACCACGCAACCGGGTGGAGGAACCCCGGCGTTGCGAAAACAACTCGCACATCTGCAAAAATTCATCAGCAGTTTTGACTATCTGCGGATGCGTCCCGACTCGGCGACGATCGTGAACAGAACTGAATTCCGCAACGCGCACGTGCTTTCAGAAACGGGAAAACAATACGCCATTTATATCTTCAAAAACGGACCTGTTCAACTTCAGCTCGCGTTGCCGGAAGGTTCCTATTCTGTCGAATTCACAAATCCGCTTTCGGGCAAAAGTGAAAGCGCAGCCACAGTCTCTTCCAGCGGACGGATTTCGATCACCACTCCCGACTTTGAGGAAGATGTGGCAATCAGGATCATCAAAAAGTAGATGATTCCCGGACCTGGATTTCCGGTCAATCAATATAGGCTCTTTTGCCAATATCATCAAATATAGGCCATTCTGCCTATATTCATTATTATCGGGGATCGAATCAATATAGGCACTACCGCATCGCTCTCCGGTGGGCCTCCCGCTGACACAAATCATCCCACCGGGTGACGGCCATCATCCCGAATACGGTCGTGAATGATCATTTTTCTGCCGATGACTCCTTCGGCGAAAATGATCGTAAAATGGCTGACCTATGCCATTGTCATGCTGGCGGTAACAGCCACACTCGGCGGCCTGTTTATCCCGAACCTTTATAGAGACAGTATCGCAATAAAAACAGTGTGGCGTGGGAATGATGCGGTCACGTTATTTCTTCTGCCATTCCTTCTGGCCGCACATCATCATTTTCAAAACGGAAATCAACGGGCTGCACTTCTGTGGCTTGGCCTCCTCTTATACATGTTCTATAATTACGCGTTCTACCTCTTCGGCGCCGCCTTCAACACATTCTTCCTGATCTATGCAGGACTGTTCTCACTTTCACTTTACACTTTCCTGATAGGGATCTATCATATCAACGTGAAGGCTATCGGGGTGTCTGTGCGCGTTCCTCTCCGCGCAAAGGTAACGTCAGTATTCCTTTTTCTTGTAGCGCTACCCCTTGCCACAGTCGAGCTGCGCGACTGCATCAGCTTCATTTTTACAGGGAAGGAGCCTGCCATCCCCGTTCTCGTTCTATCACTGGATCTGACATTGGTTATCCCGAACACCCTGCTGTCGGCCATCCTTTTATGGCGGGGCAACCAGTGGGGCTATGTGCTGAGCGCCATCATGCTGGTAAAATCCTTTACGTACGGAATGGTGCTTGTCGTGGGAACAATGCTGAGTGGCGCAACGGGCGTTGCTCCCAGAGATCAGTTACTGCCATTCTATATATTCATATGTGCGGGGGGATTAATTTTTCTCTTTCTGCTGGTGAATGATATCAAACCAGTCTTCGAATTGAAGCGGCGCAAACTTAAAGTGAAGGAAATATGATCCGGTTAGTCTTTTCATCAATTCTCGTCTTGCACGGATTGTTGCACCTCGTCGGCTTCGCAAAGGAATGGGACATCGGTTCACAGGGCGAGCTTTCAGGAAAAACGTTCATCGACCTTTCCGGGAATGGTTCCAGGATCGCGGGATCGCTGTGGCTGATAACAGGGGCCCTGTTCCTTGCAACGGCGGTGCTGTTTCTATTACGCAGGGAATGGTACTGGCTGCCCGCGGCGGTCGGCCTTCTGATCTCGCAAACACTGATCATCATCTACTGGAAGGATGCACGGTACGGTACGTTCGTGAACATTATTGTTTTTGTAGTGGTATTATTTGCTGCCGCGGCAATGCTATTCGGCCAGGCAGTCAAACGCGAGGTGAAATTGCTTCAGTCACAGGCATTAAAAGATGACAAAATTGTCACCGAGGAAATGCTGTCGGCCTTGCCGCAGAATGTACAGCGGTGGCTGCGACACACGGCAGTTGCCGGCAGCAAAAATCCCAACATCATACGCATCATGCAAAAAGGGAGCATGCGCAGTAAACCCGGCGGCAAATGGATGCCGTTCAGCGCAGTGCAATATTTCTCGATCGACCCGCCCGCATTTGTGTGGGATGCGCGAATAAAAGTCACTCCCTTTATCGATATCGCGGCAAGAGATAGATACCATAATGGAAGCGGTCATATGCTCATCAAGCCCATGTACATCTTTACTGCGGCAAACAGTTCCGGAAAGGAAATGGATCAAGGAACCATGCTTCGGTACCTGGCAGAAATGGCGTGGTTTCCACAAGCCGCTGTTAGCCCCTACCTCCGCTGGGAAGCGCTGAATGACCGACAGTCAAAGGTTACCATGTCGTATGGCGGAATCCAGGCCTCCGGCACTTACTCTTTTGACGAGGCTGGAAATGTCACGGGGTTTGAAGCCAGGCGCTATGGAGATTTTGGCGGCATCTACAGGAAAGAAACGTGGTCTATTAACGTAACAGGCTATCAGACATTCAATAACAGGCTTATCGGCAACACCAGCGAAGTTACCTGGAAGCTAAAAGAAGGCGATTTCAAGTGGTTAATCCTCGAAGTCACAGCCATCAACTGACCTCCGCATCCCTTCAGACACATTTCCGTCGTATGACAAATATCACAGCGACGCCGCTCCTTTCGATGATATAAATCACCCTGTCTGGTGGCAATGATCATAATCCATGGTGGGTACAGGCTTTACCTTCGCATATATCAAAACAAAAAGATCATGAAAGCAACCAAAGTTCTCCTCCTGATAACCGTTTGGGCTCTGGCCCTCCAGCTTCACTATGCCGAGGCACAGACACTCAGCGTGAAGACCTATAAGCTGACCGTTGCCGGCACATCAAGCCTGCATGAATGGGAATCCAACGTCGAAAGACTCGAAGCCCAAGGCTCCTTCGTGCTGACGAACAGCAAGCTCACAGACATCAAAGATGTGGCGGTAAAGATCCCGGTCACTGCCATCAAAAGCACAAAAGGCAAAATGATGGACAACAAAACCTATGAAGCCTTTAAACATGAGAAGAATCCCCATATAGTTTTCAAAATGACTGGCAGAACGATCAATGCTGCGAGTCAGTCACTCGATGTTACGGGTAACCTGACCATGGCAGGTGTTACCAAAGCCATTGACCTGAACCTTACATACAAAGTACTAACAGGCGGAGAAATACAGGTTTCCGGAAGCAAAAAGCTTGTGATGTCGCAGTTCAAAATGGACCCTCCGACAGCAATGATGGGAACTATCAAGGTGGGCGATGAAGTAACGGTAACCTTCGATCTCGTTCTAACCCAAAGCGCCTTCGTTAAAACCAAAAACTGAGCGCAGGAAACGTCGTCTCTGAATGAAACTTGCAGCACGCAGCACCATGAAAACAATTAAGCTTTTAACCGTAATCGTCAGCCTGCTTCTCTGCAGTGGCTTTGCCGATGAAGGAATTTGGGTCATTGACGCTGAAAGCCAGTTAACCATTCAGGGATCCACCAACGTCAATGATTTTATCTGTAAGATCGACTATTGCACCGGAACAGACACACTTCAATATATTGAGAACAACTCAGGCAACGAACTCCGTTTCACACGAAGCCTGATGACTGTGCCCATCAGAAGTTTTGACTGCGGCGCCAAACCCATCTCCAAGGATTTCTGGAAAACCTTGAAAGCGGAAACCTATCCGGAAATGACCATCAATTTTATTTCCCTGCAGAATCTGCACTTTAAGAATAACAGTAATATTGACGGGATCGTAGACATTGCACTGGCAGGTGTAACCGCTCGGTATACAATCAGGTACCATGTTCAGGTCAAAGACAATGGCAACGTATTATTAAGAGGACGTCACGCAGTCAACTTTTCAGATTTTCAGCTGGTCGCCCCACAGAAATTGAATGGCCTTATCAAAGTGAAAGAAGTATTGAAGGTTGATTTTAATCTGTTGCTGAAGGAAGTGTGAATGGTATGGTGAAAAGCTTTACACGCTCAGCAAAAAAAGGCCGGGAAATAAATCGCCCGGCCTTTCTTTTCGCTTGTCAGCAGATGACTATTCCTACTTATCTCTTTTCATAGCGGCCGCTTTTCTCCACGAGCGAGATCCGGAAGAAAATAGGCCGCAATCTTTTCTCCCCCGGCGGAGGCGGCTGAACCGGCTTCGTGGTGTCGCTGGTTTGTAGAGGCGCCAGGCGGTCACGAAGCAGTTTATAGGCTTTGACCTGCAGCGCATTGCTTTTAAGCTCTTCAAATTCACCGTGCACCACCACACTTCTCCAGTTCGCCATGTTCTCGATGATGTCTACCTGGAAGCAAACCTTCGGATTCTTGCGCATCATCAGTATTTTGGAGCCGGTTTTCGCATGGGCATAGATATGGTCGCCGTCGAAGGCGTAGGCAACGGGAACGATATAGGTTCTTCCATCGGAATGACAACCGATCCTGCCGACGAGCTGACTGTTCAGTACCTGATCAATCTGCTCATTTGTCAAAATACCCATCATAGTGATACAAATAACGAACTGCCTTGTCCAAAATAAGAAGTTTACTCAAATACCTTCAAACAGACTGACCGACTCCATGTACTGGGGCTCCATCACATTCCAGTTCAGTTCACGACGGATCGCCTGAGCGTAATTTGCCATTCCGGGATTTTCTCCGTGTACAACAAAACACATTTTTGGCTTCACCGTAAAATTTCTCATCCAGGCAAACAATTCCTGTCTGTCAGCATGCCCCGAGAACGACGTGATGTTTTCAACCTTGCACAACACCGGCACCATTTCGCCAAACATTTTTATTTCCGGCTCTTTGTCCACGATCCTTCTTCCCCGTGTGCCTTCAGCCTGGTAGCCCGCGATGAGCAGCGTATCCTGCTTGTTGCGAAGCCGGTGATACATGTGGTGCAGAATGCGCCCTCCCGTCATCATGCCGCTGGAGGAAATGATAATGGCCTTGCTTCTGATGTCATTCAAAGCCTTCGAATGGCGCGATGACTTCACAAAGACCAGCATGTTCGTCTCAAGCTTGCGGGCAAATTCATGCTGATTGAACCGCACCTTATGATAGGTTGGATAATTGTAAAACAGGTACGTCGCAGAGGTTGCCATGGGACTGTCAATATAAACAGGCACGTCCGGAATTTTGTCAGCATCCATCAACTGGTGAAAATAATACAACAATACCTGAGCACGGCCGACGGCGAAGGAAGGGATCAGCAACACACCATTGTTTTCGAATGTCTCATTCACCACGCGTTCCAGATCGCTGGCAGGGTCCACCGAAGGATTATCCTTATCGCCGTAGGTGGATTCAATGAACAGGACATCGGCTTCCCTGATGACGGCGGGAGCGCGAAGCATGAGATCAGTGCTGCGCCCAAGATCGCCGGAGAAAACAATTTTCTTCTGCAGCTGATCACCCTGGATGAACATTTCGGTGATGGCCGCCCCCAGCAGATGACCGGCTTCATTGAAGACAATATGAACCCGTTCATGAATGGATATCTTCTCTCCGAAAGGATACTCTTTAATCAAAGGGATCACGCTTTGTACATCCTGGGTAGTGTATAAGGGAAGTGGTTTCGAATGCCTGGAAAATCCTTTTTCAAAGGCGTAGGATGCCTCTTCTTCCTGCAACTTGGCCGAGTCCATTAACATCAGCTCCATAAGGTCAGCCGTCGGAGGAGTGCAATAAATCGGTCCGCTAAACCCGTCCTTCACCAGTTTGGGCAGGTAGCCGCTGTGATCGATATGGGCGTGGCTGATGACGACGGCATCAATGGTGGCGGGGTCAACGGGGAACGTCTCCCAGTTGCGGAGCCGCAGTTCCTTGAGGCCCTGGAACAGCCCGCAGTCAAAGAGTACCCTGAAACCCCCGATGTTGAGTAGAAACCTGGAACCGGTAACGGTTGCCGTCGCGCCGAGAAACTTAACAGTCACATTCATACCACCAAGATGGCAAAATATAAACAGCGTTACCTGACAAAAGTCATCTTTTTACCTGACTAAGCTCAAATTCGGGCAGTCTGCCGCCGTCTACATTTGAGGATATAAAAAGCAAATAGCAAGATTTTTAGTGCCGGTAGCGTACATCCGCGTGCATGACGCGGTGTGGACCTGTTGCACAAGATCTGCATCAAAGCTTTCCATGCAAAAGTAAGCATCATGACAACAGTGGCAGAAGTAGAAAAGACGTTGCAATGTTTTCACTGCGGTCAGCCTTGTGAGGAAACACTTTGGC
>JBARAD010000237.1:0-6989 GCA_049791675.1 Chryseosolibacter sp. | reverse complement strand
GATTTCAGGTGTTTGAGTTTCCTTATTTCCATAACATCCCAGGTCAGCATAGCCCATGTCATCGATGAGAATGAAGAGGATGTTTGGTTTTTGTTCACGCTCCGGCGACTGACACAAGGCGTGACATAAGATGATACAAAACAGCGAGACGGAAAACAGTTTCTTCATGAAAGGAGCGATGGTTAATAAAGTTAATAAAGTTAATAATAGCGAAATTTTCCGCCGGGACAAATCTTCCTAAGATGAAGCATTTGATTCCAGTCTGTCGATAAAATCTCATAAGCCTGCCCGTCTGCAGCTTTAGCGAAGGCGGGGATAGGGTTCAGATTTTAGCGATATGGCGGGGCCCCGCGCTTGCCTGCCGAAGCATTAGCGCAGGCATGGGCCCTGGAGCGGAACGTTGAGTGAAGACAAATCTCACCATTACCCACGAAATGTATACCCAGTGATCTTCTGAAATTTTCCCCGGGGACCATTGTAAAATAATTCACTACTTTCATGTTGTATAAAAAGAAAACAGCGAAGATGCCAGCGAGGATTTTAATCATATTATTTTCCGTCCTTTCAATTTCAGCGGCATGCCAGCACAACATCAACACGCTGGACGAGGGATTCCGGAATCCACCGGAGAACACCAAACCATGGGTCTACTGGTACTGGATTGACGAAAACATTTCGAAAGAAGGCATCACAAAAGACCTCGAAGCCATGGCGCGCGTCGGCATCGGTCAGGCGCTGATCGGCCATGTTTCCCCGGGAAGTGTGCGCGGCGAAACAAAAATATTAAGTAAGGAATGGTGGGATATGGTTGCCTTTGCCGTGAAGGAGGGCGGACGCCTTGGAGTGGATATCGGATTCTTTAACGGTCCGGGCTGGAGCCAGTCAGGAGGACCATGGATTCCATTAGATCAATCCATGCGACACGTAGCCAGCCGCGAGATCAGGGTCCATGGCCCCGCGACCTTCAATGAAAAGCTTCCTCAACCCGGACCGGATTTCAAACAAATCGCTGTGCAGGCATTTCCGGTAACACGAAAAATTTCCGGATCACACGGTATCCAAAGTGTCAGATCGCTTCCTGAGTCCAAAAATGTCAGTCACCTGGTCGATGGCGACACTGCCACCCATTATTTTTTTCCCAATGATGTCGGCCACGAAGCATTTGTGCTCGAGTTTCAATGTAACGAAGTAGCCGCAGTTCAGTCATTGAAATTCGCCTATCTTCCCGTGTCCTTTTACGCCGACATACAATTTCAGCAGGCCGATCGAAACGGTCAGTTCCATACAGTGCGGAAATTTACATTCGACAGGAGAAATATTAACTTCCAGATCGGACCAAAACGCTTTGAGCCGTTATCATTTGCCGTACCGGAAACAAGCGCCAAAAAATTCCGGCTGGTCTTCGAAAATGTTAAAACTTCACACGGTGCGGGGTTTACAGAGATTGAATTAAGGAGCGATGCTGCCCTGGATCAACACATCGACAAGCAACTGGGCAAGATGGCTTCCGACCCGTTGCCCCTGTGGGACGCATACCTGTGGCCGGATCAGCCGGAACCCGCTCGCGCCTCGGTGATCACGCCGGAAAAGATCATTGACCTTACATCCAACGTCGACGCTACTGGTACACTGCGCTGGGAAATTCCTCCGGGAGAATGGGTGATCCTCAATACCGGCATGATGCCCACCGGCGCGGTCAACGTCCCGGTTCCGCCCGAAGCAACGGGATATGAGTGCGACAAATTCTTGAAACAAGCGGTCGAAACACATTTCAACGGCTTCATCGGAAAATTTCTGCAAGCACATCCTGAAGAAGAAAGAACTGCGCTGAAGACCATTGTCATCGATAGCTACGAAGTCGGGTCGCAGAACTGGTCGAACGACTTCGCAGAGATCTTTCAGAAAAGATTCGGATATGATCCAGTTCCATGGCTACCCGTATTCTCAGGCAGGATCGTGAAAAGTGCAAACTTGTCGAACAGATTCCTGTGGGACGTGCGCAGACTGACCGCGGATCTGATCGCAGAAAATTATGTAAGACCGTTCAGGGAACTCGCCAACAAAAACGGGTTGAAACTTTGGGTTGAGAACTACGGTCACTGGGGTTTCCCCGCGGAGTTCCTGCAGTACGGGGGACAGGCCGATATGATCTCGGGAGAATTCTGGTTCGAAAATTCGATATGGCATCTGGGGCCGCTCGAGAGCAGGGGCGCCAGCTCGGCAGCGCACATTTACGGAAAGAATCAGGTTTTCGCCGAAGCCTTCACCGCAGGATTCAATTTCCGGCAGTATCCCGCTTCCATGAAGAGCCGCGGGGACAGAATGTTTTGTGAGGGCATCAATCATTTTGTGCTGCACCTTTACATTCATCAGCCCTGGGAAGATAAAGTGCCCGGCGTAACCGCATGGTTCGGCATGAGCTTTCAGCGGAACAACACCTGGTTTGAGCAGAGCAAGACATGGATCGACTACCTCAGAAGGTGTCACTTCCTGCTTCAACAGGGAGACCCCGTGACCGATGTGTGTTATCTCATTGGTGAAGACGCTCCAAAAATGACAGGCGCCTTGAAGCCGGCACTCCCATCAGGATATGATTACGATTTCATCAATGCCGAAGTGCTAGGTCAGTCGGACGTCAGCAACGGACGCATCGTTTTACCAAACGGAAAGAAATACAGTCTGCTTGTGCTGCCTGACCAGCCAACCATGACACCGGAATTGCTTGGTAAGATCGGGCAGCTCATCGAACGGGGCGCAAAGGTTTATGGTCCTGCCCCGATTCGCTCGCCCAGCATGAGAGGTTTTCCGGAGTCAGACCGCCAGGTCATGGCTTTGTCCCGAAAGATCTGGGGACCCGGAGCAGCTGCAACGGACAGTCCATACGGAAAAGGACATGTATACCATGCGTTAGACTTCGCTGAAGTGCTTCGCCATATTTCACTTGCGCCGGATGTGATCTGCGCCGACACGGGAATTGTGTGGACACACAGGCAAGCGGAGGGTCTCGATATCTATTTCATTTCGAACCAGAATGACCGCGAAGTAAAGACCAATATTTCATTCCGCGTCGCGAACAAGATACCAGAGCGCTGGGAGCCGGATAACGGGTCAATAGCACAAGCAGCGTCTTACCGGCACGAAGGAGAAAGAACCGTGCTGCCGATCACGCTGGATCCATCCGGTTCCGTCTTCATCGTATTCAGAAGAGACGGGACGCGTTCAGAACAAACTGCCAGGAAGAAAGACCGTGTGTCAGATCAGGCCACCAGAGAAATTCCTTTAGCAGATACGTGGCAGCTGCACTTTCCCCGAGGGTGGGATGCTCCCGACTCAGTCCACGTGAACGAGCTGATCTCCTGGACGGAGTTTTCACAGCCAGGAATAAAATACTTCTCCGGGACCGCATCCTATAAAAATACCTTCGTCATCTCAGAGGACCATTTGAAAGACAGTGCCCGGATCATGCTTGACCTTGGCGAAGTAATGATGATGGCCGAGGTGATTGTGAACGGGAAGAACCTGGGTGTGATCTGGACGAAACCATATGTCGTTGATATTACAGAAGCCATCGAACGCGGAACCAACCAGTTAGCGATCAGGGTCACGAACACATGGTGGAACAGACTCGTCGGCGACGCAAAATATCCGGATGGATTTCCGGGAAGCGATCATCATGCACCGCGGACATTCACGACGGTAAAGGCCTGGAAAGGAGATGACGCGTTGATGGAGGCCGGGTTACTTGGGCCTGTGGATATTCGAGCCGAGACGAAGTAGTGAGACGTCCGGAAACTTCTGCAATTAAAAGCCAATTGACAGAAGGAATGACATTACTTGCTGAGTGGAAACTGTGCCCTGTTCTTTTCAACATGATCATGCAACATCTTCGTTGACACTTCGGCATTGTGTGTCGAGCAAATCCACCGTCGCCAAAAAAATCGATCTTAACTTTTTATCGCGATGCTTTTTTCCGGCATTGTGGTATGCTGTCGAGATCGGGAATCATTCAAACGGGCCATTCCTTATTCGTTGGAGCTTTCATGCTTTAAAGGACAGACAGCATCTCACCTTATAGGGACCATCTAGGGACCTTACAGGAACCTTATAGGGATCTTGAGTCCCACCAGCGTCGGGTCAAAAGCCAGGTAAATCCGGGGACAAAGCTGCAGTTGGGAAGTTTATAGCGTAACTTTCAAGAGGCTTACATTGCTTATGCGATGAGCACAAGGTGCTACACATTCAAAATCAGGATTCTGTCCAAACAATAGGGGGTTGATACACTATATTGTTCAAATCCTGCACTAATCTCCGTGCTCTTCCGTCGCCCTTGGTCCGTCGTATAACGTCTGTGATCTGTTGGTCAACTTCCAATGATACTGGATGGTGAAAGTTGAGAAATAATTTAGGTTGAACCTGCTATCTGCTAATACGCCAGCTCGGGTATCTCACCCTGCCCGGAACGGAGGGTGTTCACTGTGTAACAAGCCAACCTGTTGTTTAACACTTCGCCCGCCTCCGACTTCAGATCGCCCAACGTCAACTCATAAATGTAACCAGGCTTCAGGTTCTCCAGTGTCAGCGAGACTGTCTTGCCGCCGTCTCTGACACCGATGTCTTTTACACAGACATGCTGCACATCGAATTGATCGGAGCCGTACTTGAGGTGGTATTCATAATAGTAGTGCCGTAATTGGTAGTTGGCGGTATCACGTAGGGTTGCTTCATCCATAGGTTGCGTGAAGTGCAGATCGAAACCTTCGTCGGTGATGCGCATGCTGTAGATGTCCACCGGAAGTTTGCCCGTGAAAACAATCCGCTGGATTCCGGTGTCGCCAACGAAGCCGTGCTGTACCTGCCCGACATAGAGGCTGCCGTCGGGTGAGAACGCGAGACGGTTGTTGCCCTTGCGCAATCCCTGCTTGTCGATGAACGGAATACACGCGCCCTGCCATACGCCGTTTACTTCCTCCAGCATCACGCGGATGATGCGCTCCTGATTCATCTCACCGATAAGCATCTGTCCGGCGAACGGACCGAAATCTCCTTCAGTGTTGTCGTATACCGGCTGCGTTGGCGAGGCCGCCATAATACCGTGCGGGAACTGCACCACTGCGCGCTCGCGTTCGGCGTTGAGTTCTTCAACAGGAAGTCTCGATGGATCTCCTTTGTTCCACCCGGGAAGCCAGATCATGCTGGCGGGATGCCCATGGAATTTATCCTTCGTTACTTTAAATAATGCGCTTGTGCCAACCCAGTCGCCCTGGTTGTCGGCAACGAACAAATCATTGTCGGGCGTGATGAGCAGTCCGCTCGGCGAGCGAAATCCATAAGCATATGGAATGAGTTCACCGGAAGGCGTCAGCCTGGCCACCCAGCCACGGTACGGTACAGCCGCGAACTTTTGTTTAGGATTGAACGGTACGAGTGTTGTGTCGAGCTTGCCCCGCACTTCATCCATAATTATCCCCCACTCCGACGCCGTATTGAACGAGATGAACAGATTGCCATCACGGTCTTTCACCGGTCCGTAAGTCCATTCGTGATAGTTACCTGCCATTCCAAAATCCTCGGTAACCGTTTCATACACGTCCGCCTGTCCGTCGCCGTCCGTGTCTTTCAACCGCGTCAACTCCGGTTTTTGCATCGCCAGGATTTCTGACTCGCTTACCGGCAACACACCGAGCGGCTCGTGTAATCCCTCCGCAAAAAGTTTCCACACTTTCGTTTCAGGATTGTAGATCATTACCTCACCGCGAAGGAAACAGGCAACGAGTCGTCCATCCGGCAAAAATGCGAGGCCGCCAGTCTCGGCCTGCAGCCCCGGCGGTGTTTCAATCGTCTCGACGATGTATGGAACCTTTGCGTCCGGATACGCTGATTTCTTCCAACAACCGGTCGCCAGCGCAGCGAGGATCAGCAATGCACCAACCTTTTTCATTCCGTCGTTTCTTTTCTGGTCATGATAATCACAAACGCATGCGCATCTCCGGCAGTAAGACTGATCTGATTACCATTGATGCTTCCTTTTGAAGATGAATATTCCGCGCCATCACTGTTATCAAAAACAAAGTACAGGGGCTGCGTCGCTTCCGGAACTTTGAATGAACGAACGAGTCCACTGCCATCTTCCTTCGATTTGATCAGCTCATATACATCGTAACCGTCAATGGTATAATGGAATTCCGGATAGCGGTCTACCAGTTTGTATCCCTTGAAATCGACAACCGGATTTTTGTCGGGAGAAAATCTCAAAGGGAACGTGGTCTTGTCGCGATAGAAGATACTGCCCACGACCTTCGCATACTGCTCAGCTTTCTTATCGAAGTAATTTTTTGGATCGAGAAATCCGCCCTGCCACGCATACCGCAGTCGGCACGATCCCGCGTCCCAGCAATACGACAACTGGTTCGGCAGACTCACAGCAATCGCTGCAGGACCTGCGCCGGGCATGAATATTCTGTATAAATACGGCGGTGTTGTTTTGTAAGGATGCAGGTCCCCGGCAGCATGATCATGTTTCACTTCCGACTGCGGTGCATTCGAAGGTGGCACATTGCGATCTTCTTCGATGGGAGGAAGCGCTTTCGTCGTGACGTACATGGCCCCGTACATCACCAGTCCGTGGCCCGGAAACGTGCAGACGTAAGGGTACACAGCTTCTTTTGTCGGCGCCTGAAAAATAATGTAGGTGGATTGACCTGGTGTTACGATGGGTATTGACCACAACACTTTGTCAGTCACCGGAACATAGTTTTGCTTCGGACCATTTTCTCCCAGCTTGTGCGCGGCATCCACTACTTCCTGCCGTGCTCCCGGTTTCGTGATGACAAGATTATGATCCATCTCGTCGGCGTTCATCAGGGTGAGCCTGATGCGCTCGCCCGGTTTCACCCTGATCCGCGCAAGATCGAATTTCAATCCGGCAACGGCTTTGATGACGATCTCTCTTTCGACTTCCTTCTCCGCTTGCGCAACGGACAATTGGGAGA
>JBARAD010000236.1:0-25572 GCA_049791675.1 Chryseosolibacter sp. | reverse complement strand
GGCTAACAGCAACATCGATTATTGGTGATAAGGTGGAGAATCAGCAGGGCGAGGACCTCGGAACGATTGATAATCTCATGATCAACATCCGCACAGGGCGTGTGGAATATGCCGTGATCGAGTACGGCTCGTTTTTAGGTATCGGCGGAAAATTATTTGCGATTCCTTTCGAGGAGTTGCGCGTGTTGCCTGAGCGCCGCGTGTTCGTGGTCAACCGCGACAAAGACTATTTGCGGATGTCGCCGGGATTCGATAAGAATCACTGGCCGGACACCAATGACCACGCATATTACGGGGATGTGGATTCCTATTGGGGAACCACTACGTTGCCGTAAATCTCATTGCGGATAAACGCTGCAAGGTTTGGGAGGCCCATCAGTGGGGTCCTTCCAAACCTTGTTCTTTTTCTGGTCCCTCCGATATTTGTTTATCCGTCAGGGCAAACCAACGCATCCGGTATGCATTCATCGCTGTCCGACCCAACTTCATCGTGAGCCTGTGATTTACCAGCGCGCCAACAGCTGCTCCTATACCAGGCACCAGTTGCAGTAATTTGGCAACGTCGATGTAATCCCTGTACTCCTGTTGAAAGTTTCGCCAATCAAAATCATGGACATCCGGAGGAAGTGACTTCTCATGCCGGCTCCAGTCTGCGAGCTTGTCGTACACTTTGGCGCGGTGCACAGGACTCGAAAAACAAAGTTCGAAAATATGCAACATGTAGACCTTTTCCTGGTAGCGGGAGGTGTCAAATCCGTACAGGGCTGCGATCTCAAAAAGCATTTTCATCTTCAGGGTAAGCCAGATCGGGAAGTCAGCCAGTCCCAGGAGGATGCCGCCTGCGCCCGTGATGGCGCCTTCTGCCGCGGCAGTGTTCCTGTAAAACTTTATGCGCTCCAGAACTTTTAGCTCGCAGGCTTGCAGCGATTCCGGTTTCACCGGAGGACGCGTCGTGAACCCCGCCCCGAAGAATACCGCGCGGGTCATTTGTTTTATTGCCAGCGTAATGGCCTGGTGAATCTTTTCGGGAATGGCCCTGTTAATCCTGTTTTGGAAGCGTTTGGCCAATTGGCTGGAGAAAGAAGGTGGTTTTTGCATCTTTTGTTGCCAGACGGCTAATGCTGCGGCCATATGGGTTTCATACAATGTCATCTGCAAACAGGCGTTTAAAGACTGAATCGTTCTGATCGCCAGAAAAAATCAATCCCGGCAAGATTGTGATTTTCGGAATGAGTGGAACATTATTTTTACTTATTTAAACATGGGCGTAGCAAAGGGGAGTGTTTTCACTAAAATAGGGCGCAGTCTGCGCAAATTTCATAGGAGGCACGGGTTATTTAAATTGTTATTGGGAGTCGCCGGGCTCTTCTCTCTCGTCGTGGCAATAGCCCTGGCCGGGTTTGTCTTCCTTGTATCGGGCGGGATGTTTGGCCCGCTGCCCGACAAAGAACACTTAAAGCAAATACATCATCCCATTGCCAGCGAGGTATACAGCGCTGACAGTGTTCTGCTGGGTCGGTATTATTTGCAGGACAGGACTCCTGTCAGGCCGGAGGACGTGCCTGAAACCCTTAAACAGGCATTGGTAGCTACCGAGGATGTTCGTTTTTACAGCCATGACGGGGTCGATGTTAAAAGCTTGCTGCGGGTTTTGTTCAAAACACTTCTGCTTCAGCGGGAATCATCCGGAGGAGGAAGTACCATTACACAGCAGTTGGCCAAGAACCTTTATCCACGCAGGTCGTATGCCATCCTTTCAATGCCCATCAACAAAGTCAGGGAAATGATCATTGCCGGGCGCCTGGAAGAGGTCTATACGAAAGACGAAATTCTCGTCCTGTACCTGAATACCATTCCTTTTGCGGACAACACCTATGGTGTAAAGACTGCGGCAGACCGTTTCTTTTCCTCCCCGGTGAAGGATCTTACAATTGACCAGTCAGCCATGCTGGTCGGCATGCTGAAGGCAACCCATAGTTATAACCCGAGGTTGTTTCCGGACCGTGCACGGCAAAGAAGAGACCTCGTGATCGCCCAGATGGCAAAGTATCACTACATCTCCGATGAGGAGAAAAAACTGTTACAGGCGAGGCCCCTTGCCTTGAATTACAACAATGTCGGACACAATTCCGGCATGGCGCCCTACTTCCGTGCATACATCAAAGCCGGGTTACTGCAGTGGTGCCGCGACAACAGGAAAGAAGATGGCAACGCTTATAATCTGTACACCGACGGATTAAAGATCTACACCACACTGGACTCGCGGCTGCAGTCGTATGCAGAAGCTGCGATGCAGAAGCAGATGAAGTCGCTGCAGACGAAATTTGCAAGTCAGTTGGGTAAACAAAAATTGAATGAGGTGGCGTTGCGCAAGCTTCATCAGCTTCCGCAGTATAAGTCACTGAAAGAAGCCGGCCTCACGGAAAATGAAATTCTCGCGGCGCTCAAAAAGCCGGTGAAGACCAAAATATTCACGTGGGACGGTGTGAAGGAAGTGAACATGAGTTTTTATGATTCCGTGAAACACCACATGCAGTTTTTGCAGGCAGGCGTGATGGCGATGGAACCGCGCACCGGTAAAATAAAAGTATGGGTTGGCGGTATAGACCACCGCTTTTTTCAATATGATCACGTGCGTCCGGGCACAAGGCGGCAAGTAGGCTCTACGTTAAAACCGATTCTGTATGCCGCGGCCCTGGAGGAAGGGATAGGGCCGTGTACCTACATTTCCGCGGGGAAAACACAATACACCAATCTCGACTCATGGACGCCGGAAAATACCGACCAGGAAACCTATGAGCGGAAATATTCCATGGAGGGAGGTTTGTCCGGATCCGTCAACACCGTATCCGTTAAACTCCTTGAGAAGACAGGTATCAACGATGCGATCGCCATTGCCAGAAAGATGGGTATCACCAGCGAACTGCCTGCCGTTCCGTCCCTCGCGCTGGGTACGCCGTCGATATCGATGATGGAAATGGTTGGGGCCTACAGCACGCTCGCAAACCAGGGCGTGTATATCAAGCCGCGGTACCTGGTAGCCATCACAGACCACAAGGGCAGGTTACTGGAAGAAATTAAGGTTGAAGAAGATGAACCCGTCAGGGCGCTGTCCAAAGAGAGTGCACAAATGATGGTACACATGCTGAGAACGGTGGTAAGCGAAGGCACGGGTTCGTCATTAAGAAGTCGGTTTAACCTGGAAAATGACGTTGCCGGAAAAACGGGCACCACCCAGCTGAATGTGGATGGCTGGTTTATGGCCATAACACCCAAACTCGTGATCGGCAGCTGGGTAGGAGCTGATGATCCGAAACTTCACTTCAGAAGCACAACCCTGGGGCAAGGCTCCGCCACCGCCCTTCCCATAACGGGAATGTTTCTTCAAAAAGTCAATCAGGATAAAACCTTAAGGGACGTCTCAAGGGCGAGGTTTGCGGCATTGCCTCAGCAATTGCTCGACGAACTCGATTGCAAAACATCCAAGTCAGACCTGAATATCTTCCAGCGCATCTTTGGCAAAAAGAAAAAGACGAAGGTGAAAAAATTCCGCGGGGTGCAGAAACGCGACTGACCGCGCATGGTAAGGCAATCAGGAAGCGGAATGATATTCCGCTTCCTGCATTTTTAATAAAAGGTAATTCTCTTCGTCGGTAAGATCATCCGCTTTCTCCTTGTTTCGTTGCGATTCAATGAACGCTTCGAGACTTGTGAAAAAGTTCAGACGGTACTTCCATACGAGCTTGCTCCCGATAGCTTCCTTGAAAGTCCGGAGATCAGCTTTTTCATCGAGCCAGTAAAGATCGTGCGTATCCATGTCAGAAGAGGCACCGGTGTTGCCCGGCATGAAATTCACGTCTGACGACTCAAGCCTTTTTAACACTTCTTCCCTGAAATCCGACTTGCCTGTAATGTAAACTGTTATCCAACCCATAATTTTATCTCCTTTTGATAAGGGGAAATTTATAATTTCATTTTTCTGGCACGAAGCCAAATTTTCTTCTCTGTGTTCAGGATTTGCCAATTGCTTCATTGGCGCGTTGACTGGCAGTAAAAATGGTGGTGTTCACCCTGCCTTTATAACGAAACAAAGATCGCGATGTTTCATTATTTTCACTACTAATCCATCTGATATTACAACTGTTCGCAGACAATAAATTCCATCCAGTAGTGCAAACGTTAGCTGTGTTGAATATCTTTTCGTTTCCTGATCCCATAAAGATCATGCCACCGCGGATCAGAAAACAACCACACCTGGTGATCCTGCTCCGCTCTTGTGGCGGTAAAATCATTCCTTCATACACATACCTTGTTGAAAGTAATCCACTGGTATTCTTTTTTTATTTTTAGTCAGCGAACGATCCGGGCAGACCATTGTAAGTTTCCGGCTGGCGCGGCGAAGACACAATTATGGGAAAGGTTTTCTTATTTTCTTATTTCAAAGGCCACGGAGATGGATTGCACCTTGCCTGGAGCAACGATGGTTTTCACTGGACGCCGGTGCAGGATGATCGTCCATTGATCACCGGACAGACCGGGCCCGAAAAACTGATGCGCGATCCTTTTCTCTTTCCGGCATCCGATGGAAGATTCCATCTTGTGTGGACAGCAGGATGGCACGGCAAGGGAATCGGATATGCTTCCAGCAGTGACCTGATCCGCTGGTCTCCGCAGCAGTTTCTTCCCGTCATGGAGCACGAACCACGTACGCGTAATTGCTGGGCGCCAGAAATATTCTTCGACGCACGCAACAAACAGTATGTGGTCTATTGGGCAAGTTCTGTACCCGGACGCTTTCCGGAGACTGACCACATGGGTGATGACGGGTTGAATCACAGAATGTATTGTGTGATCACTCCCGACTTTAAATCATTCGGCGAAACAAGACTGTTTTATGATGGTGGGTTCAATGTCATCGACGCAACGGTGGTTAAGGACGAAGCGCGATACATCATGTTTATGAAAGATGAGACGCTTCATCCGTGTCAGAAGAACATCCGGTTTGCCACCAGCGATAGTCTTTACGGAAGGTTTGACAATATCAGTCCGTCAATCAGCGGGCCCGATTGGGCTGAAGGTCCCACTGCGATAAAAATCTCCGGGCAGTGGATCGTATACTTCGACAAATACAAACTGAATGAAATCGGCGCCGTGTGTTCATCCGACCTGAATGTGTGGAAAGATATTTCTGATAAACTGCATTTTCCTGCTGGCGCCCAGCATGGTTCCGTAGCGGAGGTTCCTGCTGAACGGATTCAGCACCTGCTTTGAAGTTGCCTTCTTTTTTGGTATCTTACCTTTCAGGTTGCGCCCATGAATTGTTTCATTTTTATTCTCGCCTTTGTTTTTCTGCAGGACATTCCCTTCAAGCCGAAGGAGCATTTTGAAGTAAAACTGGATTACCAGTTTAAATCACGTCCGCAGGAGGATCATAATACCGTTGAACTTGGCGCGCGCAAGGATTACCAACGCACCGGCGCCACCGTATTGCCCTACCTGGTTTTAAATATCAGGCTATTGCAGTTGCCCGAAGACAAGATGCGGCTGCGGATCACCAGCAATCGCGATCCAAAACCGGTCTTTAGAAAGATAAGTATCAATACAAAGATTGAATTGGACCTGGGATTTACCGACGACATGAAAGACCGCGTGACTGCGCATGAATATGAGCTCACGTTTGTCAATGCTGAAAAAACGCCTGTGGACCGGATCCAGATCACTGTGGATGAAGACGGTTCTTTCATTGTCAACGGCGAAAAGCGCGGCAAATTCTGAACCTGTCCCTTGTTAAACAATTGTTAAAAAATTACGAACGGCCATCCAAAACCGGATGATAAGGATTAAACTTGTGTTTAAATTTCCTGCAATGCGAATCTACTTTTTGCTGGTATTGTTCGTTCCGCTGTTATCCTTCTCTCAACCCTCCGGGCAGCCGGACGCAGCCCAGATCCGCCTGAAACTCAAGAAGCTCAATTTCCTGGGCTCGGTCTTGTACATGGCCGCTCATCCCGACGATGAGAATACCAACGTGATCGCCTGGTTATCCAATGAGAAACTCGCGGCCACCGCATACCTTTCGCTGACGCGCGGCGATGGCGGGCAAAATCTCATCGGCGCAGAGATCCGCGAAAAACTCGGGTTGATCAGAACGCAGGAACTGCTTGCTGCCCGAAGCATTGACGGTGGCCGCCAGTTTTTCACGCGGGCCATTGATTTCGGATTTTCAAAGTCGGCTGACGAGGCATTCGCCATCTGGGGTAAGGAGGCGATACTTGCGGATGCAATCAAGGTGCTGAGGCAGTACCAACCCGATGTCATCATCACGCGTTTTCCACCAGACGCCAGGGCAGGTCATGGTCACCACACGGCTTCTGCGATCGTTGCGGGTGAAGCGTTCGAACGCGCAGCGAAACCGGATGTATTTCCCGCGCAGGTCAAAGAATTTGGTACCTGGCAGGTGAAGCGATTATATACCAACACGGGCCGCTGGTGGAATCAAGCCGTGAATGAAAACACACCGGGCGTCATTACATTGGATGTCGGCGGATATAACCCCTTACTCGGCAAATCCTATTCGGAAATATCAGCGCTGAGCAGCAGCCAGCATAAAAGTCAGGGCTGGGGACGCCGTGGAGAACGCGGGTACCGACCTGAGTTTCTTGAACATATGAAAGGGGAGCCCGCCAGAAAAAGCATTTTCGAAGGGATTGATACAACATGGAATCGCGTTCCCGGCGGATCAAAAATTCAACCCCTTGTCAATAGGGCGCTCGAGGAATTTCAAACCGAGAATCCCGCGGCAACGGTGCCGTTACTGTTTCAGATCCGGAATGCCCTTGCATCCCTTCCGGACAATGTATGGAAAGCCCGCAAACTTGCAGAAACAGAACAACTCATTGCAGATTGCCTGGGTCTTTTCATTGAAGTGCGTGCTGCACAGTACCAGTCCGCTCCGGGCGAAACTGTAAAGTCCTCGATTGAGCTCGTCAACCGTTCACAGACATCCATCCAGCTGGAAGGGGTCCGTGTTCACGGGCTGAAATGGGATTCCATCTTCTCACACAACGTCAAAACGAACAACCAGACGGTGATCGAAGTATCGGCACCTGTTGAGCGCAACAGTGCGTATTCAGATCCCTATTGGTTGCAACATCCCCATAGCATCGGTCTGTATACGGTGGAGGATGAAAAAAACATTGGCAAGCCCCAGAACGACCCCGCGGTCAAGTTCTCCTTTATCCTTCGTATCGGTGATCAGGCGCTGACCATTCAACGTCCGCTGATTTATAAATGGGTTGACCCGGTAAAGGGTGAACTCTGGAGGCCATTTGAAATCGTTCCTCCGGTGTCGGTAAACCTCTCTGAAAATGTGCTCGTGTTTGGTACGGATGAGCCGAAGCAGGTGCGGCTGCTGATCAGATCTTCCAGCGATCAGCCACTTTCGGGATCTGCGCAGCTCCGGGTTCCGGAAGGCTGGAGGGCCGAACCTGCTACGCTGCCGATTGCACTGAGTGGAAGAGGGGCCGAGCAGTCGGGGATCATTACTGTATATCCTTCGTCGACTGAAAATTCAGGTACCGTCAGGGCAGAGGCGTCGCTTAACGGTAAAACATATGGTCAGTCGCTGGAGACGATCGCGTACGAGCATTTCCCTGTTCAAACGTTGCTGCCGCCAGCGGAGGCAAAAGCTGTCCGCATCAACCTGCACAAGGAAGGTGAAATCATCGGATATATTCGCGGTGCCGGGGATGAGATCCCTGCGGCCTTGCGCAATATGGGCTATGAAGTATGGGAAATGAATAATGATGAAATCACACCGGATAATCTAAAGCGTGTGGATGCGGTGGTATTGGGCGTCCGCGCCCTGAATACCAACGAGCGCGCGAAGTACTTCATGCCTGCAGTGCTCGATTACGTGAAGCAGGGCGGTACCGTTGTTGTTCAGTACAATACCAATTCGCGGATGGAAACCGAAACTTTTTCCCCTTATCCGCTGACCGTTGGGCGCGAGCGGGTATCGGATGAAACGGCGGAGGTCAGGTTGCTGAAGCCAGGGCATCCGGTACTGAATACACCCAACAAGATCACCGCGAAGGATTTTGACGGATGGGTACAGGAGCGCGGTTTGTATTTTCCGACCGTGTGGGATGACCGGTATGAAGCGGTTTTATCGATGAACGACAAGGGCGAAACCGCGAAGAACGGTAGCCTCCTCGTGGCATCCTACGGTAAAGGTTACTATATCTATACCGGGCTATCCTTTTTCAGGGAGCTGCCGGAAGGCGTTCCCGGCGCTTATAAACTTTTTGCCAACATGGTCTCGCTGGGGAAAGGCAAAGCCACCGTGCCCGCGCGAAATAAAGACAGAAGCAAATAAATTCCGACCCGAAAATCCTGCTCATGACTGATATCGAAAAACCACCGCTTTTTAATTCCTGGACAGGCTGGTATGTGTTGATACTTGCTATCCTTGTCATGCAGATAATCATTTATCGTGCACTAACCGTGGCCTTTTCATGAAGACCATTGATTGGGTTGTGCTGCTCCTGACGATTCTGTTCATTGTCGGCTACGGAACTTTCAAAACGCGCAAGACTTCCACGGTCGAGGGGTTCCTCAAGGGAGACAATACGCTCAAATGGTGGATGATGGGCATTTCCATTATGGCCACGCAGGCAAGTGCCATTACGTTCCTCTCCACGCCGGGCCAGGCCATCGAAGACGGAATGCGTTTCCTGCAGTTCTATTTCGGATTGCCCCTGGCGATGGTGATTATTTCCATCACCATGGTACCGATCTATTACCGGTTGAAAGTTTATACGGCGTATGAATATCTTGAGACGCGTTTTGACCTGAAAACGCGATCCCTTGCTGCCATCCTTTTTTTGATTTTGCGGGGGCTTTCTGCGGGGATCACTTTGTTCGCGCCCGCGCTCATACTTTCCACGATTCTCGAGCTGCCGATCATGATGACAACGATATTCATCGGCACGCTGGTCATCGTCTACGTTGTCTCCGGGGGAACAAAAGCCGTGAGTATAACCCAGCGCCAGCAGATGGCTGTGATCATGGGTGGGATGATCCTTGCAGGCATCCTGGCTTTTCATCTCATCCCAGGCGATGTATCATTTACTGATACGGTCAGGATTGCGGGAGAAATGGGCAAGCTGAACCTGGTCAACCTCGAGTTTAATATCAGTGACCGCTACAACATCTGGTCTGGGCTCATCGCAGGAACATTTTTGTTTCTTTCATACTTTGGAACAGACCAGTCACAAGTGGGACGCTATCTGGGGGGAAGCTCCGTGACGGAAAGCAGGCTGAGCCTGATGTTCAATGGTCTGCTTAAGATCCCGATGCAGTTTATCATACTCTTCATCGGCGTACTCGTGTATGTATTTTACCTGTTCACGCAGCCACCTGTATTTCACAACCAGGTCTTGAAGGAGCGCGCAATGCAAACCGAACAGGGAGATTCAATCCGGTATTTCGAGGAGAAATTTCAGGAGGTGCATGCAAAGAAACGCACGGCCGTCGATGATCTTGTCCGGGCGATTCACCGCGATGATGACGCCTCCGTTTCTTCCGCCAGGGACGCGATCAAGGCGTACCAGGAAGAAGAAGGAGCGCTGCGAAACAACGTCAAGGCTACTATAGCGAAAGCCATTCCGAATGCGAAGACCCAGGACCGGGATTACATTTTTCTGAATTTTGTGCTGTCCAATCTTCCCAATGGTATCATCGGGTTACTGTTGGCGGTGATGTTCAGCGCAGCCATGTCGTCAATGGCGGGTGAACTCAACGCACTCGCATCGACGACATCGGTTGATATCTATAAGCGTTCCTTCAAGCCAGCGGCAACAGACGGACATTACCTGATGGCATCGCGCCTGTTTACCGTCATGTGGGCGCTGCTCGCCATGGTATTTGCCATGCTGGCAAGTTTTGCTGAAAACCTTATTCAATTTGTGAATATCGTAGGCTCGCTGTTTTACGGCACGATTCTCGGAATTTTCCTGACAGCTTTTTATGTCAAACGCGTTGGAGGGACGGCCGTTTTCTGGGCAGCATTGGTCGCAGAAGCACTCGTACTGTATTGCTACAAATTCACAGACATCGCGTTCTTACTCTACAATATCATCGGCTGCGTGAGTGTGATCGCCCTGGCGCTTCTACTGCAAATGGTGCTCCCCTCACAGCCTGTCAAAAGAAGTCCGAACTAAATTACCATGCCCATGTGCAGTGTGCAACGAATGCGGCAGCCGTAGCGTTGCAAGCGGCCTGAACCAATTCTGCCTGTCTCCGTTAATAACACCGGACCAAAAATATGTTGTTGATATGAAACCGGATAAAGTGATTTATACTGATGGAAGGGATGTTACTGTAACGGACTCTGCGTTAAAGGTTAAAAACACTTCTTATCATCTTAATGGAATAACGAAACTGAGCTTCTGGACCATCCGTCCTGAGCGTTGGCCCGGCGTGCTGTTAATGCTGTTGGGTATTACTGCAGCTGTATTGGGAGTACTTGGACTTGTTCCGTCTGACATCAATATGCAGACCGAGGGCGGAACGATCAGCGCCAATACGCTTGCCTTGTGGATCGGGGGCGCCCTGGCTGTGGTCGGGCTTCTGATCTTGCTTGCTTCACATGAACGCTATGCGGTAAGGATCGGAACTGCGGAAGGTGAAAAAAATGCCGTGGTGAGCCGCAAGCGCGAATACATCGCGCAGATCGTTGATGCTGTTCACAGCGCATTCGATCTCGGACCCTCAGCCTCCCCGATGATGCCTTCAAAAGATCAGGGGTTTTAATCTGAACACACAAAAGCCTCCGGATTACCGGAGGCTTTTTTGATGCTTTTGCATTGATCATTCCCGACCCGCCATCATTCACGCTTGAATTAATGTCGGGTAGCGGATCCCGGATTGCTGATCCCGGAAGCACCCTTCACGCGCTTTTCCCTGATCATGGGAAGTTCCCTCCGTTCGCCGATCTGCTGGCGCCACATCGCATAGTACAATCCCTTCCGCTGTACCAGTTCGTCGTGTGTTCCGGTTTCCGTGATGCGCCCTTTCTCCAGTACAATGATCTCGTCAGCGTGCATGATCGTTGAAAGCCTGTGGGCGATCAGCAGCGTAATCTGTTCACGCCTCGCCGAAATGTCGCGGATGGTATCTGTAATCGTTTCTTCAGTCAGGGAATCCAACGACGAAGTAGCCTCATCGAAGATCAATAATTCCGGATGGCGCAGCAGGGCGCGCGCGATGGCGATGCGCTGTCTTTCGCCACCGGAAAGCTTTACACCGCCTTCTCCCAGCAAGGTATGGATGCCTTTGCCGGTTCTGCGTAGAAGCGGTCCCGCCGAAGCTTTCTCGAGCGCATCCAGGATCTCTTCGTCGGTCGCATCCGGTTTCACAAACACCATATTTTCCCGGATGGTGCCTGCAAACAACTGTGTATCCTGCGTCACAAATCCAATCCTTCGGCGCAGTTGATTGTAACGGATGAGCCTCGCAGGGACGTCGTTAAAAAAAATCTCACCTTCGACCGGCAGATATAGGCCGACCAGTAGTTTAACAAGCGTGGATTTTCCTGACCCGGAGGGACCGACAAATGCGATTGTTTGTCCCCTCGCGGCCTCAAAGGTTATCCCGTCAATTGCGTTTTGAGCCGCGCTCTTGTGGCGAAAAATTACATTTTCAAATCTTAACTTTTCAAGCGATCCAATATCAACCGGTTCCTCCGGACGTTGCTCAATGGGTTTTTTCAAAAGCTTGTCAAAGAGATACAGGGACGATTCTGCTTCCCGGTATTGCAATATGATGTTGCCGAGATCCTGCAGGGGAACGAAGATCGCCGTTGAGATAAACTGCATGCTGATCAACTCGCCTGTTGTCAGTACGTCGCGGAAGATGAGCCACAGTAAAGTGAACAATATCGAATGTCTCAGAAGACTCAATGTACTTCCCTGCAAAAATGAAAGCGTTCGTACACGTTTTACTTTTTGCATTTCCAGGGTAAAGATCTTTTGTGTCTGTTCGCGGAGGCGTTTGATCTCCGGAAAGGTGAGCCCCAGACTTTTTACCAGTTCGATGTTACGCAATGATTCGGTGATCGATCCCGACATTCTCACGGTTTCGCGGTTGACAGACCTTTGAATCGTTTTTATTTTTTTGCTGAGTAATCCCGTCAAACCGCCCAACACAAATACGCCAATAAAAAATACGGGGATGAGGGCCCAGTGCTTTGTAACTGCGTACCACAGCAGAAATGCAATCCCAACCAGGGAGGAAAACACGATGTTGATAAAGGCATTGATAAAGCGTTCCGTGTCGGTGCGGACTTTTTGCAAGAGCGCCATTGTTTCGCCGCTGCGCTGTTCTTCATACTCCTGGAATGAAAGACGAAGAGTGTGCTTGAGCCCGTCGTTAAAGACCTGCATTCCGAATTGCTGTACGACGAGCCGGGTCATGTATTCCTGGAAAGCCTTTGCCCCCCGGGATAGCAACGCTACGGCTACTGCGAGGGCGAGCCAGAAGGACACTCCTTTGAGCAATTCCGGCCTTGTCAGGTTTCCTGGATTCGCGGCGTAATCATCAATGATCTTTCCAAAGATCAACGGATCGATCATGTTCAGCACCTGACTGGCCGCCGCCAGCAGCAAGGAAAAAAAAACCAGTTTGCGATGTGGCTTTAGATAACTCCAGAGGATTTGCATACCCGCGCTTTATTGAGCGCACCGGTTATAAATCTGTGCCTTTTGTGATGATTCAAAATCAGATACGGACCCGGAGCGTTTTGGATGTCAGTCAAGTCGGGCGAGAATTTGCCCGCCCCATTTGGCTTTCTCGAGTCTGACGGTGTCGCCATCACAGTTTATACCTTTTCCAAATTCGATAATGGTGTAACCGTAGCAGGGCTTTTTCTCGACCAGCGGCGGCAAAGAGGTTTCTTTTCTTCCGCGAATATCTGCACCGACGAGGACCACCAGCATCAGTACGATGCCAAAGAGCAGGAATATTTTCTTCATTCGTTCCGGATTTAAGGTGATATACTGGTTTAGTACTACTGATTCTATCTTCTGTTAATCAAACAGATAATATCAGCCCGCACGGGCCAATGCACTTACAAACGGTATGCCTGCGAAAACAGCCGCAGCCGCCGCTTTTCTGAACCCGGGATGGGAAGCGCTTCCACAATTTTGGGCTGTTAACAGCCGCTTCAGGCAGCCTTTGGCAGCGATTCTTTAGCGAAGCGGCGGTTTGGTTGGTATAGTAATTTACTTCTGGGTCTAAAATCAATCTACATATGGGAAAAGAAAGAGAAGGAAGATTTAATCCTCGAAAGGGAAAGCCCTCGGGCAGCCTGAGAGAAGGGGTAGGATTGGTAAAACCCATTAACACAAGTTCCCTGAAGGAGCAGTTGGAGATCGCGGACAAGTACACGGACGGGGAAGAAATGCCGGCGTCAAATGTGCATGTCAGGCATCATAATCGCAATGTAGATAAGCGCGAAGAGCGCCAGCGGAACAAGGATAAACAGCGATCGAACAACGGTTCTGATACGTCATCGAATGAGACGCTCGCAGTGGAACGCGCAGACACGGTTGCGGAAGAGCTTCCCGCGATGCTGCGGAAAGAACAATTTTCCGAACTCGCCAAATTTCAAAGCGAACGGTGTGTTACGATATACATGCCTACGAACAGTTCCACAAATGTGGAAGCCAATAAACAAAAAGATCTTATCGCGTTTAAAAACAAATTGCAGCAGGTCACTGCTGCGCTGAAGGATAAGAATGTTTATCAGGCGCAGATCGAACACATGCTCAAGCCGGGATATGACCTTCTGCGCAACGACGATTTCTGGTCACATCTGTCTAACGGACTGGCTGTATTTATTTCCGACGGTGCCTTCAAATACATCAAATTGCCAACAGCGCCGAAAGAAGAAGTGTTGATCAATTCAACGTTTTACCTCACGCCGCTTATTCCGGTAATGACCGGCAGGGATTATTTCTATGTGCTGGTGCTGAGCAAAAAACACGCGAAGTTGTTTCGGGCTGACGCTTTTGGAATGCAATACATTGCCGTACCGGAGATGCCGAATGGTGTGGATGACGTGGTGCATTTTGAGGAAAAAGATGATCAGGATCTCTACCGCACAGATACAGCCGGGGCGGGCGCGGGCGCGAGTTATCATGGAACCGGTACCACTGGCAGACCTGACGACAAGACAAACATCGCCATGTATTTCGATGAGGTGGATGAAACCATCTGGAAAGCTGTGCTGCACAATGAAAACGTACCGCTATTGCTGGCGGGGGTAGAGTATCTCATACCCATTTATAAACAGGTCGCCCAGTATAAGCCGATATGGGACGATGCCATTACCGGAAGTCATGACCATGAAGATACGCAGGCATTGTATCAGCAGGCGCGTGCCAAGATGGAACCGTATTTCAACGAGCGTGTAGCCAAGGCGTTAAATACGTACGGCAACCAATCGGCGACTGAATTGACGTCGGCCATTCCTGAAGATGTTATTCCCGCTGCCCATTACGGACGGATCGCGCAGCTCTTTGCCCTGGAGGGCCAACACATATGGGGCCGTTTTGATGAGATGAACAACGAGCTTTCTGTCCATGCTTCGCAGGAAGACGGTGACGAGTGCCTTGTTGACAAAAGTGTGATCAGAACCCTGATGAACGGAGGAGAGGTGTTTCTGCTGCCCAAGGAGAAAATGCCCGGTGGAAGCAAACTCGCAGCCTTAATGCGTTATTGAGAACGATGTTTGAGCAGGCCGTTGGTCTCTGACGTTGTCAGTAACCAGCGGCCTTGTTACTGAAAAAGCAACAGAACATCTATGACAACATGTAGAAGTGGTGTTGATGGAAAAGATCTACATGCTTTTTCCGGCACCGCCTTGAGGGCGGGTTTGTCAGGGCCAGGTGTTGCATCCCAACGGTGATCAATTGTAAATGAATAAATAGATTGTTAACGAATAAAGCAGGGAAAGAAGTTTGGCGAATAATGTGTTTGCCGACGTTCCAGCCTTGTAAGCAAGCACACAAAAAATGGCACTGATCGGTTATCAGGCTTCGCATGAACAATTCAAGCCAAGCGAATTATTAAAATGGTGCGTCCTCGCAAAAGACTGCGGTTTTCAGGCCATCAATTCCTCTGATCACTTTTATCCCTGGAGCGAGCGCCAGGGGCAAAGTGGTTTTTCCTTTGCGTGGCTCGGCGCGTCCATGCAGGCAACAGGTCTGCCGCATGGTGTGGTGTGCTCACCCGGGTACCGGTATCACCCGGCCATCGTTGCGCAGGCTGCTGCAACGTTAAGCGAGATGTTTCCGGAACGGTTCTGGATTTCGCTCGGCAGCGGAGAAGCGCTTAATGAGCGGATCACAGGATTGCGGTGGCCGGCAAAAGAGGAACGCAATGCGAGGCTTAAAGAATGCGCGGACATTATCGGGCGGTTGTTCGCAGGGGAGACGGTAACAAGGCAGGGGCTGGTTACGGTGGAAGGGGCCAAACTTTACACCCGGCCCGCAAATCCACCGCTGATTCTTGGCGCGGCAGTAACAGAAAAAACAGCGGGTTGGTTGGGAACGTGGGCGGATGGACTGATCACCGTCAGCAAACCCATATCTGAACTGAAGAAGGTCATCGCGGCTTTTCGCAATAACGGGGGAAAAGGCAAGCCCATGTACCTGAAAGTGCAGTTGTCCTATGACAAAACGGATGATGTGGCTTTGAAAGGCGCTTATGATCAATGGAAGAATAACATTTTTAAGGCGACCGTACTGGGTGAGCTCGCGACCGTAGAGCAATTTGATGCCCTGGGGGAACGGGTGCAGCCGGAAGAATTGAGGGAACACGTTCTCATCTCTTCGGATGTGGGGAAACATCTCGCGTGGATCCGGGAATTTGTTGACCTCGGATTTGAAAACATTATTCTTCATAATGTGAACAGGAATCAGGAACCGTTTATCAGGGACTTTGGGAAGCATGTGTTGCCTTCCTTACGCTGATGGAATGAATTTTATGCTGTTGTAACCAACCAGGGTTGTTAACCGGCAGATGAGAGAGCCAAAAAATTAAATATATGGAAAACTACAGGATCTATTGCGAGGAGAATGAGAGAGCGGAGATCATGAGCATCTTGCGGAAATATAACGATGTTGTGATCGATAATATGAATTCCACAAGCTTTGGGATCACCATCGAGCGCGATGACCCGGAATCTTTCTTTCAGAGCCTTCTTGACGAAATTGACCGCGAGGTATATCAGTACCGAAAGGAGAGGGATCGCATACAGTAAGCGAAACGTACCGCTTGCGTAAGCGTCACGGTCCCTATAAAGAATTCGCTATAGAGAATGGGGTAAGGACCCTGCGCCTGCTGATTGTCGTATACAATCGTCGGTTTAATCGGCATTTTATCGATTGCATGAAGCCGGTTAAACTTTTTTTATTTCCTTTGCATCATCAAAATAAATAAATCAGCGCAGGTTTTTCTGATGTGTGGTTGCATAAGAAAAATCTGCGCTTATCCATCTCTGCCTGCTCAAAGATCCACCGGGCCTTAGCAACGAAACAGTCTCTTCATTGTAACTTGGTTATTCATCACGATCCTTCTTTCTGAGCCCCAGCAAGCCGATTAAACCGATCAATCCGAGTAATCCCCAGTCGCTGCTGTCTTGCGCACGTGCGTTTTTCGGATTGCTTGTTTCCTGGGCCATGACCGTTTGCATGCTGCCCGCAAGGAAGCTGCACAAGAGTGTTATCACCAAAAACTTTGTGATCCTTTTCATAATTTTTCCGTGAGGAGGCTAAATCTTCATGCCCCCGGAAGCGTTCAGCGATGAGATTGGAGGAGCCGCGTCAATCTTCCCGCACCCCAAAGGATTGATAGATCATGGCTACAGTTTCTTTTGAGTCAGCCATCAATAGTAAATGGTCGCCTGCCTCAAGGATCGTGTCACCGCCGGCTGTAAAATATTTTCCGGTGCGGTGAATGAGCACAATAAATGCGCTTTTCGGCAGGTTCAGATCAACGACAGGGCGACCTGCGGCCGGCGAATCTTCAGGGATATCCATTTCCACCAGCTCGGACTTCAGGTCGTCTTTTAATTCAATATCCAGGGGAAAATTTCTTTTGATCTTTTGTGGCACATTAACGTGCAGCCATTTGGCAACAAAGGGGAGGGTCGTTCCCTGCAGCAGAACCGAAGAAACTGAAATGAAGAACACCAGGTGAAAGATGGTCGTGGCATATTCGATATTCGCCAGGAGGGGATAGGTCGCAAATACAATCGGCGCGGCTCCACGAAGCCCCACCCAGGAAATGAACAATTTTTTTCTGAAGTTCATGTCTTTGGCGAAAGCAAGGGCCACGAAGACGGAGAGCGGCCGGGCAAAAAATATAAGGAACGCCGAGATCATAATTCCCTCGCCCACGATCGGAACGATCTGTTTGGGATAGACCAATAGGCCGAGCGTTAGAAACATGATTATTTGCATGAGCCACGCCTGACCGTCATAGAAGCGCATCAGGCTTTTCTTATGGATGAAATTGCTGTTACCCAGCAACAGGGCGGCGATGTATACGGCAAGGAAGCCGTTTCCGCCGATCTGTTCACTGAAGGAAAAGGTGAAAAAGACCAAAGAAAGCACCAGCACCGGATACAGCCCGTCAATGTTCAGCTGGATGCGGTTCAGAATCCAGATCATCAGTTTCCCAAAAACATACCCACAGGCTACGCCCAGCAACATGTCTATGAAGAACTTCGGGATCAGGGACCAGACAGAACCTTCGGGCGCCTGGATGAGATAGATCATGCTGATGGTCAGAAAATATGCCATCGGATCGTTGCTTCCGCTTTCGAGCTCAAGCAGCGGCCGAATGGTGCCTTTGAGGCCGAAGTTCCTTGAACGAAGGATGGAAAAGACCGCCGCCGCATCCGTCGAGGAGACGATGGCCCCCAGCAGCAATCCCTCGTAGATCGTGAAACCCAAAATATACGTTGCAAACAACCCCACCGATCCTGCTGTGAGCAGGACGCCGACGGTTGACAGGGCGAGACCATTCCTGATAATGGGCCTGATGCTCTCCCACTTGGTGTCAAGACCACCCGAAAATAATATGAAAGTGAGTGCGATCACTCCGAGCAACTGGGCGGTTTCCGGGTCATTAAAATAGATTCCACCGGGCCCGTCTGATCCTGCCAACATTCCAATGATGAGGAATAGTATCAGCGTGGGGATCCCGATCCTGAAAGAAGTCTTGCTTGAAATGATGCTGATGAAAAGAAGAAGCGATCCAAGCAATAAAATATTTTCCGACGTAAAAGACATATTTTTTCCGCTCTTAATTATAAAAGAAAATTCTGACATCCCGCAGCAGCGGCAGTTGAGGCGTTTAACAGCGAGAAGATATTTTCTCCCGAAGCAGTGGCATAACAATTTATCGCCGTGTGTAAGAATTTTATTTAGAATATTGAATAGATAAAGTATGCGTTGGCGCGGTAGACAGGGTAGCGGTAATGTTTCGGACAGGCGAGGCATGGGTGGCAAGTTCGCCATCGGCGGAGGACTAGGTGGTATCATTGTACTGATCCTGTCGCTGTTAATGGGAGGTAATCCGCTTGAAACAATCAACGTCGGAACACAGGGCAACCAGGTTGCGAGTGAAGCAGAAGACGAACGGGCGCAGTTTGTGGGTGTTGTCTTAAAAGATACCGAAGACGTCTGGAACAATCTCTTCCAGGAAGAATTCAATGCAGACTATCAGGAGCCGACGCTTGTATTATTTTCCCAGTCGGACCAGTCAGGCTGTGGGTTTGCCAGTGCAGCCACGGGACCATTTTACTGTCCGCTGGATAATTCGGTCTATATCGATCTCAGTTTTGCAGACCAGCTCGCCCAGCAGTTTGGAGCAGCGGGCGATTTTGCGCTGGCGTACGTTGTGGCCCACGAGGTCGGGCATCATGTTCAAAATCTGCTCGGAACTTCAGGCAAAGTACAGGACGCCCGGCGCAAGATGGGTGAGGCGCAGGGAAATAAACTCAGTGTTGCGCTCGAACTACAGGCGGATTTCTACGCCGGTGTATGGGCACACCATGCACAGCAGATGAAACAGGTACTCGAACCCGGAGATATTGAGGAGGCGCTCCGCGCAGCAAATGCTATCGGCGATGACAGATTGCAAAAGCAATCGCAGGGACATGTAGTTCCTGATGCGTTTACCCACGGGACTTCCGAACAGCGGATGTACTGGTTTAAAAAAGGTTTTGACACCGGAGATATAAAAGAGGGAGATACGTTCAATGAGGTGGAGTAAGGATCATCCGGTCTGTCCATAGTCCACAGTAGGAAGTTTTTTTTTTGTAATCATACATAGGCTTAAAAACAAAGAGGTACCCCGCGGGGTACCTTTTTGCTGTAAACAAAACTAACTGAGCTTATTAATTTCTTATGGGCGCCGATTCTTTCATTGTGATCGGCTGAGGTGCTGCCGGCTTTTCTTCGACCGTTGCCTTCAAGCCATGACGTTTTCTCCATACCCGGATCTGAGTTCCTTTCTTATGCCAGAAGCGCAGGGAAGCAGGATCAATTTTCCACCGCAGCATCAACGTTCTCAGCGGATTCCAAAGAATGTACGATAAACGTTTCCCTTTTGGCCATGAAAAGATCTGATACTCTGCACGGATCAGCATTCCGGTGAGTTCTTTCACCGCATAGTCCTTTTCAGTTTTCAGCCGCTCCATGTAAACCGGATGCGGTCCTACGTCATGGTAATTCTTTTCATCCCACAGGAACTTCAATCCGGTCAACGATGGAACGATTTCAAACTTCAATCCGGCGAACTGCGCCTGTCTGAAGAAGTCTACCCTTGGATACGAATAAGTCTCATTGATGTTTTTCCAGTATCCGATCTTGTTGACGATTGATTTCTTGTGAACCACCGCCGTGGCCTCAGGAGGAATCGGCAGGTTGGGTAACAGCGGGATGTCTGGTCTCGATGACGTGAAAGAATACACCCACTGAATGATCGAGAAAGCAATGTCCGCATTTGTTTTTTGCAGATGGCCGACGGTATCTTCCAGGTGGTTGGGCAACCAGATATCATCATGGTTCAGGTATGCAATATATTCGCCCCGGCCACGGCGGATACCTTCGTTATTGGGTTTGCTCTGATATCCGGAATTCTGCGGGAGGTTATACCAGTTCACGCGCGGATCGTGGCTGAAGGATCGTACGATCGTTTCCGTGTGATCGGTACAACAATCACCAATGACCCACAATTCAAAGTTCTGATAGGTTTGCCATAAAACGCTTTCGATAGCGTACTTTAAAGTCTCCGCCCTGTTATAGGTAGCGATCACAACGGTGACGAGGGGTTTTTCTTTTGTAGTCATGCGAATTGAAGATTGCTATTTTGTGAATCTACCTTTTTGGGTTCAGGTCTGATCTCACGGCCGAGTGCCTCGAAGTAGAGTTGAAACGCTTTATCGTCCGCGTTGAATTCTACATCTTCAAGTGCAATACGCTCATCGCGGCCAACGTCTTTTTTCAATTTCAGGTTATCGTTCAGGAGTATTGGTAACCCGGGGCTGTTTTGATTAGCGTCAAGATTTTCGATCAATCCATAACTGTTGAAGCCACCCATGCCATCCAGTCTTTCTCCCGCTTTCAGGTCACGTTTTGCATAGGTGTGCACGTTCGTCCGCATACCATGCACAGGCTGCAGTCGCGCGGTGCCATCCAGATATGCTTCCGCCACGCATTGCATCGCTTCGATGTGTCCCAGGTGGTAAGGTCTTGAGAAAATATAATATGGACCGGGTCCTACATCAGGCGGGAACCAGTTAAAGGTATACTGTTGAAATTTATCTGCCGTATGTGCCACAACAAACACTCCTCCTTTCGGTTCGCTTCCCAGTACATAGTCTACGAGGGGATGCTTGCGGTCCCACACTTCATCGAAGTTGATGTAGTTGAAAATTTCATTCACATGTTTCATGCGATGTCCAAACATTCCGGGAACAGCAGTCTTACCGTTGATGGCGTTTGCCAGCACCGCCATTTCCACGCAAAGTTTGGTTCCATCGGTGTAGGATGAGCACATCTTATGATCCAGCGTTCTCTTATCCGCTTCAGGCGCAATCTTCACCGGGTCTGTGTAGCGATCCAGGTAATTCTTGATATTCCCTGCCATGACAATGTCAAGCCCCCACAATTCAATGTCGTCAATCATCCTCTTGATGACGGTAGGCTGATCGCCGTCAGCACAGGTATACACGACGCCTTCTTCCTGCGCAGCCTTCAGCAGCACAGGGCCATACATCATTTCGGCTTCAAAATTCATCATCACGACATGCTGATGATTCTTGATCGCTTTCAATGCATGCATCGCGCCTTCGAAAACGGCGTTTGATGATTCAATCATCACATGAACAAGACCGCTGGCGGCGACCAGTTCTCCCTTATCGGTAACGGCCACCTTTCCGCGTTGGATAGCGTAATTCAGGTCGGATAGGGTGTTGACGATTTCGTAATCGAGGTTGAGCCATTGGGCACAATCAATCGCCTTGTTAATATAAATGTCGGCAATGGCGACGGGTCTCATGCCCGGGGTGGCATGAACCTGGTAAACAAGGCCTTTGCCGATCGATCCGATTCCGATCACCGCAACGCGTATCTCTTTATCGAGGGATAATAGGCGGGTTTTTAGGGTTCTCATTTGATTCATTTGTATAGCATTAGGTTTGCGCTGGTTTTTGGAACTGCCTGAAGGTGGTTGTTGGTATGACAGTTTAGAAAATTCCTGTGCCAGCCATTACGACCAAAGGATGCGTGCAACGCCCGGAGTACTGTATGAAGCGTTGAAAATCTTGCGCTGGGAAAAGGAACAACGGCTTACGTTATGAATCGGGCCAGGTGCTGAATGCGTTGTTCGCGCCAGGCAGCATAAAAATCAGCTGAAACGGCTGTAGAAATTCTTATACAATGGCAAAAAAAAACCACTCCGATTTCTCGGAATGGCTTCTCGGTTCAGGTTAAGTAGTTTCTCTTATTTGAGGGATTTGATGAGATCTTCGTTCATGGTTTGATAGTCTCTGTTGTTCGCAGCTTTGGCGCTGTTCAGGGAAGCCGTAGCAGTGGCAATTGCTCCCTTTTTATCGCCGAGCGCTTTCTGGATCTTTGCTTTCTGGTGCAGCATCCAAAATGCGTCTGGATTACTTTCAATTGCAATGTTCATCCATTCGAGCGCCTTGTTAAGATCTCTGCCTGTCTCGAGATAGTAGGACGCTGCCTGAAAATAATTTCCGGGGTTTACTTTGGTGTTCGCCTCGATGGATTTCATCACTTTCGCATCGTAGTCTACCGCGACTGAAAAAGGTACTGCGGTGTTTTCCCATGCTAAAGTAACTTTTGCGGTCTTATTGTCCGCAGAGATATCATCTATACTGATGGTAAACGTCTCGACTTTCTCAGCCAGTTTTTTGGTCTTCACTTTGAACTTGGCTGCCTCGTTTGACGCTTCGTATTTTCCCGTATTTCCGCCGATGGAAATGTCTTTATACAAGGCGACGGTCCATTCGTTCGCACCGGGCCAGGTGAAGATGAGGTATTCGCCTTTCGGAACGCTGATGTTTTCAACTTTGACATCATCCGAGAAGGAGATCTTGGTTCCGCTGTTAGCGCCGGTCCTCCAGATCGTACCATAAGGATACATGACGTCCTTTTCTCCGAAGATTTTCCGGCCCTTTAATCGCGGGCGGAAATATTCAATCTTCACATCCGTAAGGCCAATGGTGCTGGATACGGAACCAGCCGGACTGGCAGCCGGTGTTTGTATCTGGGCGTCCGCCGCCATGAACATCACTGCCATTCCAACAATCAATAAGATTTTTTTCATAGGTAAATAATTTTAGTTTTAAGCGATGCAGTGCATCTGGTCTGCAAAGAACACTTTCCGGAGATTGGTTGTTGACTTTATTTCCCCGGGGTTTTCTGCGGGTTCAAATTTATAAAAGTTTTAACAAGGAAAACGTTTGAAATGAAGTTAAAAGAGGATTTTTATCAAAGGACCGATGTGGTAAAAATCGCCCGCGAATTGCTTGGAAAAGAGCTTTACACCAGGATCAACGGGGTCCTCACGGGAGGGAGGATCGTCGAAACGGAAGCTTATTCCTGGAAGGAGCGGGGCTGTCACGCCTACGGGGCCAGAAAAACTGCCCGAAATGAGGTGATGTTCAGGAAGGGTGGATTCGCCTACGTCTACATGTGCTACGGCATCCATTACCTGTTCAATGTTGTAACCAACCGGGAAGACACCCCGGAGGCTGTCCTTGTCCGGGCATTGGAACCGCTGGAAGGGGTTGGGGAAATGAAGCTCCGGAGGATTGTCCCCGAGAACGGCTTTCATCTTACCTCCGGTCCCGGCAAACTGACCAAAGCTTTGGGCATTGGCCGAAGCTTTAATGGAAAGTTTTTACTGGATGACGAGATTTGGATTGAAGATCCCGGCACGAAAGTGGCTAAAGCCAGTATCGCGGCCAGCGAACGGATTGGAATCGATTATGCCGGAGAGGATGCCAGGCTTCCCTGGCGCTTTACCATTCGCGACAATGCCTGGGTCAGTAAATAGTTTGATAAGAATTAAGATATTAGCGTTCAGTATCCCCACACACACATGCGTGTTTTTCTATTAAGTACTCTTCTGATTTTTTCCCGCGCGCTCTTCGCCCAGGGCGTCGCAGATAATTTTCAAGTCATTAATTCTGCCTACGATGAACAAAATCCGGTGCTCAGTCCGGACGGTCAGACACTGTATTTCACCGTCGGCAATCATCCTTCCAATATCGGTGGCAAAAAGGATCCGGGTGACATCTGGTTTTCACGGAAGACCGGCACCGCGTGGTCAGCGCCCGAGCATGGGGGCCCTTCGCTTAATGATAAGGCCTACAATGCGGTTGCGGGATTTTCTTCCGACGGCCAACAATTGATGCTGCATGGTCACTACAGTGGCAACGGAAGCATTGCGAAAACACAGGGTATCTCCGTCGCCACCAATCAGGGAGGAAGCTGGTCAAAACCGGAAAACATAACGATCCCTTACTTTCTGAACAAATCGGGAACCCCCTGCGGGTCTCTTTCGTCCGATAATACCGTGTTTGTGTTTTCTGCCGACAGTTACGGTACGTACGGCGTCGACGATATTTATGTGTCTGTGAAGCATGAAGGGAAATGGAGCGAACCCAGAAATCTTGGCGGCGCCATCAATACACAGTTTCAGGAGTTGAGTCCGTCACTCAGCGAGGACAAAAGAACCCTCTACTTTTCGAGCAACGGAAAGAAGGGCAATGGAAGCTTTGATGTTTTTGCCGCTACCAGAGTGGATGATTCGTGGACAAACTGGTCCGCTCCGGAGAACCTCGGTACGGAAATCAACTCTGAAGGCAGGGAACTCTACTACCGGTATTATGCTAACCGGGGGTATGCACTTTACACCACGACCAAAAGCAGTGACGGTTACGGTGATCTGAGGGTGTACACACCGCAAGAGCCTCTTCCGGCGCATGACACCGTTATCTATGCAAGTCTTGACGCGGATAAAGGCGGAGATGAAACGCCCGGCCGGCAGGACCAGGATGTAACCGACGTGAGCGCGCCCATGCCGGCGGCGGAAGCAGCGCCTGAAGAAAATAAGGAAGAAAATAAAGTTGTCAGGGTTTACGGCAAGATCACCAATGCGAGAACCGGTCAAACGATTCCCGCAAGAATTTCCTTCGCGGGTGCCGGGATAGAAGATCGCGCCGTGCTGTCAGGTGAAGGGGGATATGAGGTCGGTGTTCCTACTTCACAATATGCAGTCCGCATCGAAGCGACTGGTTACATCAGCACGCTGGAGAAACTCGACATCAACGCCTTTGAAATGCGCGACCTGGAGATGAATTTCCGGTTGCAGCCTGTGGAAGTGGGTACCACAGTGAATCTGAAGAATGTATTGTTTGCCCAGGCGAAAACAGAAATCCTCCCGGAGTCCTTTCCTGAGCTAGATCTGGTGGTAAGCTTTTTAAAAGAAAATCCGAAGGTAAGAATTGAACTCATGGGACATACCGATGGCAGGGGAGTGCATGTTGACAATGTGAGACTTTCCCAACAGCGGGTGAACAAGGTGAAAGAATATCTGGTATCCAAAGGCATCGATGGAAAGAGAGTTTCCGGAAAGGGTTTCGGTGGAAGCAAACCGGTTGCCAGCAACGACACAGAAGAATCACGCCGGATGAACCGCAGGGTGGAATTTGTGATCAGGAAATTCTGAGGAGGTCGACGGACCACAGCCGACGGACCACAGACCACAGTCTACCACTAATCACTAATTGACGTCTGATCACTAGTCCTACTTTGTCACGTTTGAATTTTTATGTTGGATGCGGCAATTCACTTCGATCAGGCTTGCCTCCGTTTGCCCGATAGTGCGTACGTGGAAAGGACTTTCCTGGGGCAAACTGTTTACGCTCTCCATTTAACCCTGGGTTGAAACCCAGGGCTAATC
>JBARAD010000235.1:0-7840 GCA_049791675.1 Chryseosolibacter sp. | reverse complement strand
TTGTGCAATATTCGGCCACGCACGTCGTGAACGTTAAGGTCGCCCCTCCGGGGCTGAATTGTTCTCATCGTAGAAATTCAAAGAGGTAATGATCTTCAAAAGGTATTTCAAATGTTTTGAGCAGCTTTAGGTACTCGTCTCTGAATGAGGTCTTCGAATGATGTAACTCTTGATTCATAATGTATTCGATAACAGAATTTCTTTGAGACCTCGAATACGAGAATGCCCCATAACCATCCTGCCAGTTAAATTGTCCTTTCACAAATCCCTGATCATTGATCCACTTCGATGAAGATGCCTTCAACATTCTCATTTGATCGGAAACGGCCAGTCTTGGAGGGAGTTCGTAAAAAGCGTGTACATGATCCATCCAGCCATTAACGGCTAAAGGATAGGATCCATCGTTCTTCAATATTCCACAAAGGTAACGATGCAGGTCATCGCGAAAATCTTTTGTGATGAAATTTTCCCGGCTTTTGACAGCGAATACGCAATGGATGTTAATTTGTGAATATGTGTTAGCCATGGGTGAGGCGGTGGAATAATTAATAAAAGCCGAGGCTAATTTACTACGTCGCATTTCGGTCCGTCAATCTGGAAAACCTGATAATCTGGTATGATTTTTTAATCTGGACAGTTGAGGGTTATCTGATCGAGTGCATCTTATACGGTTGTTCCTACGAGACTTAGATCTGCCATCCGATCAAAATCCGGGGTTTCGGGCATAACCCTTAACTCCAGGCTACCATGGTCATCCCTCCGGGACTTAAACGTTGTGAATTTTTTGGTCAGATCCGGATCATTGTAAAATTGTTCCTCAGGGACTGAGATGTATAGAATTTCTTCGTGCGTATGGATCGGCCGTTATCGTAAGCTCACACATATTAAAAGACGCAAAAAAAAATGGCCCGTTGCCGGGCCAATTTTTCTTCAGTGATTACGCAGGTACTACCTGCTCCTTGCGGTCTGTTTGAATCTTTATCCGACGCGAGACGAGATCAAAGCGATCGAGATTCATCACTTTAGTCCAGGCGGCGACGAAGTCGTGTACGAACTTCTCTTGCGAGTCGTCGCATCCGTAGACTTCGGCGAGCGCGCGAAGCTCTGAATTGGAACCGAAGATCAGATCGGCGCGGGTGGCGGTCCACCGGAGTTCGCCGGTCTTGCGGTCACGGCCTTCAAATAATGTCTGCGCATCCGACGTCGCCTTCCAGGTGGTGCCAAGATCCAGCAGGTTCGCGAAGAAGTCGTTGGTCAATGACTCGGCGCGTTTCGTGAATACACCATGCTGAGAACGATCGAAGTTTGTGTTGAGTACGCGCATGCCACCTATCAGCACCGTCATCTCCGGTGCCGTCAGTGTCAGGAGCTGGGCCTTGTCCACAAGCATTTCTTCGGATGCTGTCTTATGCCGGGCATCGGCGTAGTTCCGGAATGCGTCCGCAGCTGGCTCGAGAACATCAAATGATTCGACATCGGTTTGTTCCTGGGATGCATCTGTGCGCCCCGGGGTGAAAGGCACGGTGATCATATGTCCGGCTTGCTGAGCCGCCTTTTCAACGCCTGCGCACCCTGCCAGCACGATCAGGTCGGCAAGTGACACTCTCTTGTTGCCGGACTGCGCGCTGTTGAATTCCTCATGGATGGTTTCAAGCACGCTGAGAGCTTTAGCAAGTTGCGGAGGATTATTCACTTCCCAATCCTTCTGGGGAGCAAGACGAACGCGCGCGCCGTTTGCGCCACCGCGCTTGTCCGAGCCACGGAAGGTTGATGCCGAAGCCCACGCAGTGGCTACCAGTTGAGAAACACTCAATCCCGAAGCGAGTACTTTCGTCTTCAGCGCAGCAATGTCAGCATCGTCGATCAATTCATGCGTTACGGCTGGAACAGGATCTTGCCAGATGAGTTCTTCCTTCGGCACTTCCGGTCCGAGATAACGTGCAAGGGGACCCATATCACGGTGTGTCAGCTTGAACCATGCTTTCGCAAATGCGTCCGCGAACAGATCAGGATTCTGGAAGAAGTGTCTTGAGATCTTCTCATAGGCAGGATCAAATCTTAATGCGAGGTCAGTGGTAAGCATGGTCGGCGCGTGACGCTTTGAAGGATCGTGCGCATCAGGTACCGTGCCCGCGCCTGCACCATCTTTCGGTTTCCACTGAAATGCACCTGCGGGACTCTTGGTCAGCTCCCACTCGAATCCGAACAGGTTCTCGAAGAAGTTATTGCTCCACTTTGTTGGCGTAGTCGTCCAGGCCCCTTCGAGACCGCTGGTGATCGTGTGTACGCCATGACCATTTCCATATGTATTTTTCCAGCCAAGACTTTGCTCTTCGATGCCTGCAGCTGCCGGTTCAGCAGCGACATATTTTTTTGGATCGGCAGCGCCATGGGTTTTTCCGAACGTATGCCCCCCCGCGATCAGCGCGACGGTCTCTTCGTCATTCATGGCCATGCGTCCAAACGTCTCACGGATGTCTCGCGCCGCGGCAACAGGATCAGGTTTTCCGTTAGGGCCTTCCGGGTTTACGTAGATCAAGCCCATCTGGACCGCAGCCAAAGGATTTTCCAGGTCTCGGTCGCCCGAGTACCGTTTATCTTCCAGCCATTTGCCTTCCGCGCCCCAGTAGATCTCTTCCTGTGGTTCCCAGACATCTTCACGACCACCGCCGAAACCGAAAGTTTTGAATCCCATGGATTCGAGCGCGCAGTTTCCGGCGAGGATCATCAGGTCCGCCCACGAGATCTTCTTACCATATTTCTTCTTCACCGGCCAGAGCAACAAACGCGCCTTGTCCAGGTTCGCGTTATCTGGCCAGCTGTTGAGGGGTGCGAAGCGCTGGGTACCCGCACCAGCGCCACCGCGGCCATCGGAGATACGGTACGTACCCGCACTGTGCCACGCCATGCGGATGAAGAAAGGTCCGTAGTGACCGTAGTCCGCCGGCCACCAATCCTGCGACGTGGTCATCAGGTCGAAAATGTCTTTTTTTACGACGTTGAGATCAAGCGACTTGAACTCATCAGCATAGCTGAAGGTGTCGCCCATAGGGTCGGAAAGCTCAGACTGTTGACGAAGGACGTTCAATCTTAGCTGATTAGGCCACCAGTCCTGATTTCTGGTTCCTCCACCTGCGCTTTGCTGTAATACTCCGCCATGAAACGGACACTTTGCTACAGAGTCGTTGACTTTGAGCGCATGTGTGTTTGAAAGTGCGTCATTTCCCATTGTTGAAAGTTTATAAGGGTTGATTGTTATGATTTGAGGATAAATTTATTCGCATCGCACGCCGGCTACGATGCCACTACAGAGACAAGTTACCCTAAGACGGATAATAGATCAAATCGAATCTCTTTATAACGTTATAGTTTCTATCTATCAAGTGTTTTGGCATGCGATGGATCTGGTCCGCAAGAATCGTGATCACAGGACTTTTTCCCGTTGTTACGTAAATACGCGAACGAAATCATGGAAGCTGCTGGTTGAATTCATAAACTAAATTTGATATATTACTCTTGACATCGATCCACGTACACGCACTGATTCCCGCGGTTGTCGAAACGGATAATCTGCTGTAACAGTCAGGCGCGTTTGCTATCAGCCGCTAGAGACAGATGTGGTAAGCCAGCGATCTTCATCCTTCAGCAGCTGTCCGAAAGTTTTTCTCTGTTTGAACCCGGGAAGTATCCAATCGACCTGCCAGCACCACCAGTCAAATGATAAACTCAAATGACGATCAGCGGAACGAGCCGAAGACTGCGGCTACAAGATCAAACGCCATTGAGATTCCCCGGATAACTTTGCCAAAAGGGGGAGGAGCGTTAAGGAGTATTGATGAGAAATTTCAAATCAATGCGGTGAATGGAACGGCCAGCTTCAATATTCCTTTGCCGATAACACCCGGGCGCAACGGTTTCACGCCAGCGCTTTCTTTAAGCTATAACTCCGGCTCAGGTAATGGCCTTTTTGGATTGGGATGGGATGTGAGTCTCACCGTGGTCCAACTGAAGGCTGACAAACGACTGCCTCGCTACGGGAATGGCGGCGAAGCGGAAGATGTGTATACGCTGTCGGGCGAAGATCTTGTTCCATTTCTCGATAAGATGTCTGACTGGTCTCCGGTAGAAAAAAATGTCGGCAAGTATTTCGTCAAGCAGTATCGTCCGAGAATTGAAACCGGGTTCTCTCGAATCGAGAAGATTGACGTGCGCGGTTCGACAGCACTTTATTGGAAGGTAACAACGAAAGACAACGTCGTAACTTTCTTCGGTGTCAGCGATTCTCATCGCATTGCAGATCCTGCTGACCCTTCCAGGATCTTTAAGTGGCTGCCGGAGTTCAGCTTTGATGACAAAGGCAATCTGATGCGTTTTGACTTCAAACCGGAAGACCTGGCGAATGTCAAAAACGAATTGCATGAGCGCAATCGTTTCAACAAATTATCCGGATTTTCCAATAAGCATATAAAGGCTGTGAGGTATGGCAACAGGACACCCTATTTTCCCGGGTACGCAAGCAACCCTGCAAATATTGATGAGATCTTCAATCCGTCTTTGCCGGAGGATCACCAATATTTTTTTGAGCTGGTGTTTGACTACGGTGAACACGGCGCGAACCTCGTCACTGAAACAGACGAAAATGGCCAGGTAAAACATTGGAATGCACGGACCGATCCGTTTTCCGAATACAGGCCTGGTTTTGAGATGCGTACGTATCGCCTTTGTGAAAGGGTACTGATGTTCCATCATTTCGACGAATTGGTTCCCGATTACGGTGAAAAGACGTGCCTGGTCAGATCACTCGATTTGAAATATCAAGACAAAGGTACTTCAAATGATCAGCCCCTGGAGGTCACCTATCTAAAGTCGATTACGCAAAAAGGGTACGCGAGAAACAAGGCAGAAGAAAAGTATAAGATCAGCGCTTTTCCGTCGATAGCGTTTGACTACAACGAATTGAAGTGGAGTGCAGAGATCAAAACGATATCGCCGGAAAATATTGTCAACGCCCCGGTTGGGCTATCCGCTGATTATCAGTGGATCGATCTTTACAATGAAGGCATTTCCGGAATACTCACCGACCAGGCAGATGGATGGTATTACAAAAGCAATCTTGGTGGGGGTGAGTTTTCAATGGCCCGTGCCGTAACTCAAAAGCCTTCTTTTTCTACGATCTCAACCAGGACAGTGCAATTGCAGGATATTGAAGCCAACGGAAAAAGGCAAGCCGTTCTGCTGACCGGGGACGCGAAGGGTTATTTTGAATTATCCGATGATGAAGCGTGGCAACCATTCCGGATGTTTGATCAGGTGCCTACACGCGACCTGCGGGACGACTATACCAGGTTCATTGATTTGAATGGTGACGGGATGCCAGAACTAGTTGTTTCAGAGGACCATGCATTTGCCTGGTATCCCGCCAGGGGAATTCAAGGATACGGTGAAGCAGAATATACCATCAAACCTTTTGATGAAGAGCGGGGTCCCGCCATTGTTTTTGCCGATAGCACGGAAAGTATATTTCTCGCCGACATGAGCGGCGACGGTCTCACCGATATCGTCAGGATCAGAAATGGAGATACCTGTTACTGGCCCAACCTGGGCTATGGAAAGTTCGGCGCGCGCATACAGATGACCAACTCCCCGGTATTTGATTCTCCCGACCAATTCAATCCAGCCTATTTGCATTTGGCTGATGTGAGTGGAACAGGTGCGACCGACATGCTATACCTTGGAAAGAATTCATTCAAAGCGTGGTTGAATCTCAGCGGCAACGCGTGGACCATCCCGTGTGAGATCGATCCATTCCCCGAGACCTCGATTCCCAATCAGTTGGCCGTGGTAGATCTTTTGGGAAATGGCACTTCCTCGATCGTGTGGTCATCACCGCTGCCCGCAAATTCGGGTGCGCCGATGCAATACATTGACCTCATGGGTGGCGCAAAGCCGCATATTATGGTGCGGCATCAGAACACAATGGGGAAAGAGACGATGGTGGAGTATCAAAGCTCGACTCATTTTTATCTGGCGGATAAAAAGGCCGGTAAACCGTGGGCCACGAAGCTTCCTTTCCCGGTGCATTGCGTGAGCAGGATCGAAGTGATCGATACCGTAACAGCTTTGCGATTTACGACGAAGTATGCCTATCACCACGGCTATTACGATCATGAAGAGCGGGAGTTTCGTGGGTTTGGCATGGTGGAACAAATTGATACCGAAGAATATGCGTACCTGAAGAATGTAAACGCTGCGAACGCAGCAGCGCCGGAATTCCATGAGCCTCCGATACTGACCAAAACCTGGTTCCACACGGGGGCTTACCTCCGTCATAGAAAATTAACGGATCACTTCAGGGCCGAGTACTGGCATCAGGATCCGTCCGTGCTTGATACACTGGCAGTTTTCGGAATGGAGGCGGATTCAGTTGAATGGCAGCTTCCGGAGACTGAATTTGTGGGCAGTTTTTCAACCTCCGAGTTTATCGAGGCACACCGCGCCTGCAAAGGTATGATGTTGCGGGAGGAAATATTTTCTCTCGATAGATCGGAAAAAGAAAAGCTTCCGTACAGTGTCAGTGCCCGCAACTGTCACATCAAATTGCTTCAGCCTGGAAAAAGAAACAAACATGCCGTATTTCTGGCGCTGGAAAGTCAGGCCATCTCTTATTCGTATGAACGCACTATCCGCGATGCGAGGATAGTGCACAATCTGAATCTGGAGGTTGATGACTTCGGCAATGTTTTGAAAAGTGTCTCGGTGGTGTACCCCCGCGCTGAGGATGCCATTGTCAGCACTGTGAATGGCCTGGATGTTTCGCTGCACGGTCATCTTGGGACTTTCCGGAAGTCACAGGGGAAGGGGCATATAATCTATACGGAGTCCCGTGTAACATCGGACGCAAAGGAAGCAATCAACGGGAGCGACCTGATCTACTATCGGTTGCCTGTGTCCTGGTCAGTAAAGACCTATGAAGCAGGAGGTATCGTCAAAAGCGGAAACTTTTACCGGCTCTCTGATTTTGATCCGATGATCGCTGAAGGCAGCTTGACTTTCATTGGTTACCATGAAAAGTTGCCTCTGGAAAATGGTGTCGTGCATCTTCGTCTCATCGAGGAGACGCAAACCCTCTTTCTTGCTTATGATTTGACAAAGGCATTGAATGCAGGGATGCATGGCGCGTCGGGCATCACGTATGAGTCCTATCAACTGGCCTATACGCCCGCGTTGGTTAATTTTTTATACAATACCGATACAGCGGGAAACAGTGTTGATCCGAAGCGCGTTACAGACGCGGAATTGGTGAAAGGTAAATTCTGTCACCTGTCGGGTTTGGATCAAAACTGGTGGATACGTTCGGGTACGATCCAATATATTGATCCACTACTTGCGGAGACAAGGGCGAATGCCGCCCAGCGCTTTTATATGCCGTTGTCTTACACAGATCCCTTCGGATCTGTGACCCGTGTAAGCTATTACAAGGATTATTGGCTGCTGATGCAAGAGACGACGGACGCGTTAGACAATGTGACGAGGATCGAAGCCTTTGACTTCAGGACGTTATCGCCGAGAAAGGTGAAAGACAATAATGATAACATGGTGGAGGTTGCGATGGATGCACTGGGATTCCTCGCGGGTACGGCGGTCATGGGAAAGGGAAACGAAGGAGACAACCTTCTTGATTTTGTTGCAGACTTGTCCGCTGAACAAGTTCAGGATTTTTTTGCAGACCCTTTTGTAAAGGGCAGAGGACTTTTGAAGCACGCCACGATGCGTCTGGTCTATGATCTTACGAAGGTGCCCTGTGCAGTGGGGACCATCCTCCGGGAAGAGCATCATGCCG
>JBARAD010000234.1:0-14515 GCA_049791675.1 Chryseosolibacter sp. | reverse complement strand
TAATTTTCTCTCAGACAGCTTTGAACATACGTATTGGATTCCTGGCAATCATGAATACTATCGGTCCGACATCTCAGAAAGAACAGGAGCATTTCATGAGAGGATTAGAAGCAACGTGTCACTATTGAACAACACTGCGATTGAACACAAAGGTATTCGATTTCTATTTTCAACATTGTGGTCAAAGATCAATCCAGCCCTGGAGTTCGTGATCCTGAAATCAATGGCCGACTTTCGGTTGATCAAGAACAACGGAAAGACATTCACAGTAGATGACTACGATCAGCTTCATGAAGATTGTCGCGCGTTTCTCGCAAAGGAGTTGACCAATGTGACCAATGAGAAGACGATTGTTGTTACTCATCATCTGCCGACTTTCTTTAACTATCCAGAGAAATACAGTTACAGCGAACTCAATACGGCTTTTGCCACAGAGTTGTTTGAATTGATTGAGCCTTCAAATGTTGATCACTGGATATTTGGACACAGTCATGAAATGGTGCCGGATTTTAAGATTGGGAAGACGAAGTTGACTACGAACCAGCTTGGATATGTGGAGTATGGGGAGCATTTTAGTTTTATCTCTCGAAAAATTTTAAGAATCACCGAATAAGTCCTATTTTAATTAGCTCTAACCCGAGGCATTTTTATGGAAATCTTTCGTTTTCGGCATCTTATGGGAAATCACCATACCTGCTTCATGAGAGTTACTTTAATAATTTCGGTTCTCCTAATCTTTCACCTTTCCGTCAATGCCCAAAAGGACTTTTATTCAGCGCGCTGGAGCGAAGTCTATAAAAATGAGGTGAAAGACCTGCCAAAATCAGCTTTAGAAATTGTTGATACGATTTATTACAAAGCGAAGAAAGATAAAAACATCACGGAAATCACGAAGGCGCTCCTATACCACTCCAAGTTTGTGCTCACGCTACAAGAGAACGCTGAATTGGTTGTGGTTGAGAAATTCAAGAAAGAGATTGATGATAGTCAAGCGCCCCTGAAAAACGTTTTGGAATCAATGCTTGCCCAGATTTATTGGCAGTATTTCCAGGCAAACAGGTGGAAGTATTATAATCGAACAACGGCTTCCGAAGCCGCTAATGCAGCTGACTTTCGGACGTGGGATGCCGTTGCAATTTTAAAAGAAATTGATCAACATTTCCAGCGCTCCCTGTCAAACACCACTTTACTTCGAAATACTCGCCTGGAGGCCTTTGATGATATTCTTGCGCTCGCAGAGCATTCAAAGCGATACCGACCAACATTATATGATTTCCTCGCTAACTATGCGTTGGATTTTTATGCAGCGGATGAAAGCGCGTTACAAGATCCGGCCGCAGAAAGAACATTTGAATTTGGTAATTACTTTATACCAATTGACACAATCAATTTCAATGATTCTTCAATCAAATCAGGAAAGTATGAGGCTTTAAAATTATTCCAAACCTTATTGCTATTCCATAAGGAGAGAAGAGATACGAGCGCATCTGTTAACCTTGAAATTGAACGACTGAAATTTGTTGAAGAACACTCAACTCAATCCGAAGAAACTAAACTCTTTGAAAATGCTCTGATCAACTTAAAACGGCTTTATAACCGTCATCCCGCTTCCACTCTGCTTGATCTCGAACTGGCATCGATATCTTTTAAGAAAGGGTCGAACTATCACAGCGGCGATACCACACAGCGATGGGAAAAAAAGAGTGCACTACGAATCTGCAACAACGCGATTGCAAGGTTTCCTGGCAGTGACGGTGCCAAAAGGTGCGAAGCCTTGAGGGAGCATATACTTGCGAGGCAGCTTTCGCTGAAGGCCGAAAAGTTTTTGCCTGTAACAAAGCAATCCAGAATGTTGGTGACCTACACTAATCTGGCAAGTATCCATCTCCGTATTTACGAAGTTCCAACAGACTTTGAAGAGCCCTTCTTCAGAGATATGAATGATTCGTCTAGGGCGGCAATGCTTAACGGAAAGGCCGTCAAAGCTTCCTGGCAGTCAGAATTACCAAAAACGGATGACTACCAAAATCACAGCACTGAATTAGTTGTGCCAGCGCTCGCGCAAGGCACTTACCTTATTGTAGCATCGGAACGGAACGATTTCTTTGCAAATGATGCAATCTTTGCCTTTACATCAGTCGGTGTTACAAACCTTGCGCTGCTAGAGGTAAGTAGCAATACGCTCCATCGATTTCAGGTTGTAGATCGAAATAACGGAAGGCCAATTCCCGGAGCTGACGTGCACTTAAGATCAATTGATTTTAAAACTGATGCAGACGTAATTGATGTGCATGAAACTACAAACAAAGACGGATTTGTTGAGCTAGATAAACCCACCGACAGAGGATGGACGCTGGAAGTGACCGTTGCCTTTGAAGGAGATACAGTACTGTTTCGACATTACTACTACTACAATTACCGAAATAGTAATCGCGAACGAAAGGATGACGTTACGGCCAAGGCCTTTCTTTTCACGGATCGAAGCATTTATCGCCCTGGACAGACAATTTGTTTTAAGGGAATTTTTATCAAAACGAATAATAAAACATCTAGTATAGTCGCGGGTGAGTATGTTGAAATATTTCTTGAAGACGCAAATAGTGAAGATATTGCATCACTAAGATTAAAGACAAATTCATACGGGTCATTTAGCGGAGAGTTCAGACTTCCATCCTCAGGACTCACGGGGGAGTATCGGCTTTATGCTGATGAAGATTCTGAAGGAGACAGTAGGTTCTATGACAACCTTAGGAACTTTGATTATAGCGAGACTACCATTTCTGTTGAAGAGTACAAAAGACCGACTTTCGAAGTGAGTATGGAATCCCTAGCAGGAACGTTCAAACTGAACGATACAATCAAGGTCTCAGGTAATGCAGTTGCATATAGTGGTTCGAAAGTCTCAAAAGCCAAAGTTGCATATACCGTCAAGAGAGAAGTGAGGTATCCCCTATGGTACTATTGGGAATTTAACAATGATTATTCAGAACCAGAGGAGATAAGCAATGGTGAAGTAGGAACGAACGAACAAGGAGAATTTATTATCCCTTTTAAGGCAATTGCGAATATTAAAATCGCCGGCGATTCAAAACCTGTCTTCTCCTTTTCAATTTCTGTTGACGTTACGGATATCAACGGAGAAACCAGAAGTTCCAGTTCGCTCGTAAATGTAGGTTACCACAGTATGGTCGCGACTGTCAAGGTTCCATCCCAAATTGACCTACAAAAACCGTTTGCTAATTTAACAATCATCACGGAGAATCTTAATGGACAATTTTTGCCAGCGAAAGGCAACGTAAAAGTTTATAAGCTTCAGGGTCCCGCCAACCCGGTACGGAAACGTCCGTGGCCAGCGCCTGATTATCCAATAATTTCCAAAAACGAATTTGAAACATTATTCCCTAATGAATCATTTGGTGATGATGTGAGTAGCCCTACAGAATGGGATAAAGGAAAATTGGTCAAAGAAATTTTGTTTGATACAAAGAAATCAAAAGAGGCAACCCTAACTCTTGATAAAACATGGAACATTGGGTCTTACGTAATGGAACTGCAGACAACTGATTCCGTTGGCCAACCAGTGGAAGATAAAGTCATTTTTGAAGTAGTGGATTCGAAAGGAAACGGGGTACCGGATAATGCATTGTTAATCTTTCAATCAGACAAAAACAGTTACAAGCCAGGGGAAGTTGCTAAAATCAAAGTCGGGTCAGCGTACACAGCAGCCCACGTTACTATAGAAGTTGAGAAGAATAACAAAGTTGTTAAAACATGGATAGAGAAATTATCAGCGGGTACAAAGGAGCTGACTGTTCCTATCACAGATGTAGGCGAAGGAGGTTTTTCAATTCACTGCAGTGCTGCAATATTCAACGGCTTTCTGGAGCAGCATAAGACAATAAGGGTAGAATCAGATCTGAAAAGATTGTCAATCGAAACAGAAACCTTTAAGGACAAACTTCAACCTGGGTCAAAAGAGCAATGGAGCTTTACAATCGCTGGACAAGAAGGTGAAAAACTTGAAGCTGAGATCCTTGCGTCAATGTATGATGCATCGCTTGATCAATTTAAGTCCCATGACTGGAACTTCACCCCAATTCAACAGCCATATTACTATTCAGGTTACAGAATAAGTTCTGATCAAAGTTTTGGCGAAGTAAATTTTATTGTCAAGAATCTCCCACGTTATCGATTGGAAATTCCGCAGCAAAATTATGACGGACTGGATTGGTTTGGTTTCAGCCTGACTAATCGGGATTACGCAAAAAGAAGATACCTGGAAAGATTATACTTCGATGCAACGTCAACCGGCAAAGCTTCTAAAGTTACGATGAGCCACAATCGAAATGGTCGTCAAGGGTTCATTTCAGGCCGACTTACAGCGGGTGACGGTGAAGCGCTTCCCGGTGTCAACATAATTGTGAAAGGAACAACCAGAGGCACCGTAACTGATATTGATGGCTATTATAGCATTGAAGCCGGAAAAGATGATGTTCTTGTATTCAGTTTTGTCGGATTCGTGAGCACAGAAGTAAAAGCAGCGCGAAAGAATGTAATTAACGTCTCGATGGAGCCGGACATTATGCAACTTTCGGAAGTAGTTGTAGTAGGCTATGGAGTTCAACAGAAAAAAGATTTAACAGCATCTGTGGCTACAGTTTATTCAGACACTACCGCTTCTGATGAAATTGTTTTTGAAGAAGCATTGCAAGGGAAGGTTGCTGGTCTTCAAATTAGTGTGCCCGGAGGTACATTTAACTTCAATATTAGAGGTAATGCCACATTAACAGCTGAAAATCAACCATTATACGTTGTAGACGGGGTGATCGTAGAATCTTCAAAAATTGATCAGAATGATTTGGCAAGCGCGCAAGTACTAAAAGGTTCTGCTGCAACCGCATTGTATGGATCAAGCGCGATTAACGGTGTAATTATCATCACAACAAAGAGTGGGCAGCAAAAAATTGACAATGAACTGGCAAAGGTAAACGCAAGGAAAAATTTCAATGAGACAGCCTTCTTCTTTCCTCACTTAACAACTGATGAAAACGGAAGAATTCGATTTTCTTTTACCACTCCGGAATCTTTGACGCGATGGAAGCTCCAGCTTTTGGCACATACAAAAGACTTGATCACAACCACAAAAACGCTGCAGGCTGTTACTCAAAAAGAAATGATGATTACTCCAAACCTTCCACGCTTTGTGAGAGTTGGCGATGAAGTCATTATTTCAGCTAAGATTTCAAACTTATCGAGGAAGAAACTTGATGGAAGAATTACTCTTCAGTTAGCGAATCCCGAAAATGGTCAATCCGTAGACCAACTCTTTACAAACATTGCCCGAAATCAAACATTTAAAACTGACGCAAGAGGGAACACACAAGTTTCATGGAGTATTAAAGTGCCGCCTGGCATTGATGTTGTGCAATACAAGATAGTTGGCAAAGCAGGGAGCTTCAGCGATGGTGAGCAAAACATCTTACCAGTTCTGCAAAATCGCATGCTTGTTACGGAAACTATGCCATTATATGTGAGATCGAAGCAAACAAAGACATTCAGTTTGGCCAAACTTCAGAATCAATCATCACCAACATTACAACATCATCAGCTTACTCTCGAAATTACTTCCAATCCGGCATGGTATGCTGTTCAATCATTGCCATACTTAATGGAATTTCCCCACGAATGCGCAGAGCAACTTTTTTCACGCTTCTATGCGAACAGTATAGCTAGTCATGTGGTTAACAGCAATCCAAAAATTAAAGAGGTATTCGAAAAATGGTCGGATTCTGGAAAGTTGACTAGCACCCTTGAAAACAATCAAGAGCTCAAATCCATAATTATTGAAGAAACACCTTGGGTGCGCGATGCTGAAACCGAGACTGAAAGGAAGAAACGCATTGCCATGTTGTTTGATCTGAATTTAATGAGTGATCAGTTGACGGCTACTGTTGGCAAATTGAAGGATATGCAGTTTAGTAATGGTGGATTTCCTTGGTTTACAGGTGGCCGATATTCGGATAGATATATAACTCAACATGTTGCCTCTGGATTTGGTCACCTTGGGAAGCTTAAGATAACTCTTAATGATGACATGAAAGGAATGATGGCCAAAGCGGTCAAATATCTGGACGACAAAGTTGTGGAAGATTATAATGAGATTATTAAAGATGCAGAAAGCTCATCGACTCTAGGAAAAGGAGATCAAAAACAAAAAGTGATTGCAAATTATCTTGACACCTATTCGCCTTCGAATATTGATGTGCATTATCTATATATGCGGAGCTTCTATCCTGATATTGTTCCTGATGCAAAAGCCAAGGAAGCCATCAAATTTTTACAAAATCAAACTGACAAGAAATGGCTTGACTTTAACCTGCTTCAAAAGGGAATGGTGGCCTTGATACAATATCGTTTAGGAAACAAGGCACTAGCGAACGACATATTGGCATCGCTAAAGGAAAATTCGATAATTAGCGATGAACTTGGAATGTATTGGAAAGAAAATGTTGGGGGTTGGTATTGGCACCAAGCGGAAGTAGAAACGCAAGCCCTCATTATCGAAGCATTTGCGGAAATTGAAAAAGATAATCCCAAACTCAACGATCAAGAAAAACAAAGCACTATCGATGAATTGAGAATTTGGCTTCTCAAAAATAAGCAGACAAACTCCTGGCGTACTACAAAAGCCACCACTGAAGCTGCTTATGCGCTTCTTCTGAATGGTAGCGATTGGCTATCTCTTGAAAGCTCTGTTAACGCCACAGTCGGGACGAATGAAGTTAACGTCGCAACGAAAGGTCCTGAAGTCGGAACCGGGTACATGAAAACAAGTTGGAAAGGTGATGACGTGAAATCTGAAATGGCAAATATTACTATATCTAAAAAAGATGAAGGCATTGCCTGGGGTGGACTCTACTGGCAATACTTTGAAGATCTGGACCGCATCACTAAAGCCGAAACACCTCTGAAACTAAAGAAGAACGTATACAAGGTTGTTAATACCGACAAAGGTGAGAAGCTTAATGAAATTAAAAATGAAGTCTTGAAACCAGGAGATTTGATAAGGATAAGAATAGAATTGACTGCCGATAGGGCTATGGAGTATTTACATATGAAAGATATGCGTGCAGCAGGATTTGAACCTGTTGATGTTTTGTCCGAATACAAATGGCAGGAAGGACTAGGATACTATCAAAGCACTCGTGACGTTGCAACAAATTTCTTTTTCGATCGAGTTCCTAAAGGTGTTTATGTTTTTGAATACGATTTGCGTGTTAATGTGAAAGGAAAGTTTTCGAACGGCATCACAACAATTCAAAGCATGTATGCTCCGGAGTTTAGCAGCCATAGTGAAGGGATTAGAGTAGTAGTTGAATAAATCAACTGTACAAATGATCCTAGCATGACTCAGGAGGAATCCTTACCTTTGATACACTTTGATGTTCTTTGCGCTCCCTCCATAGGTGAGCAATTCGGGAGCGGCAGTAACCAAAACTGCGAAATAATTAACCCTTAACGGTTTATCACTCCATAAAAAATCCCAGCGGGATCACAAGAGGGAAAAATGTCCCTACATGCAGACAGGCGTTAGCCAGAAGCCGCGGGCAAAGCAATTTACATTTCAGTCATCATTGCGTTCCTCATACAGTGTTACAATACTGAACCGGATATGGAAGACGTCTGCATGGCAGAATATTTTGTCACGTTACAATTCCCATAAGGCATACGCTGCAATTTCGCCCTGCACCTTGCATTCACCAGATGATTTGTTTTTCACTTTTTTGCTGGAACACTAGCTGGCCTTTAAGGTCCATCCCGGACTGAGTCTACGTAACCCAGCGCCGGTGGTGCGTCTACAATCAGCCCGTGCGAAGAGAGTTTGAACAGACCCAATGCCGCCCGTGCTTCCGGTGTCAGCCCGGTGGTCGGAGAAGGGGCAGTGAGTAGGCGATCAAGCGTATTGGGCAACTGTAGTACGTCAGCGATGATACTGCGCAAGGGCACGGGGAACTCGAGCGGCTTCGGCGAACGAGGGACAGGAGCCCGGTTGATGGGCGGACGCTTGACTGGCGCATGTCTCGGACTCGGGCGGGGTTTCCGATCGACTGCTTGTTCGTCAGGGAAACTGTCATCCGCGGAACCGTCGACTTTCACGATAGCCATAGCGTTGTAGGCTTGATCCTTCAAGGAATACATTTTGCCATTCGTTTCCTGGAGGAACTCCAGGCAGAGCGCCAGAAGGATCGGACGGGCCGAAACGCCAGGAAGTTTTGCGCTGAGTGAGATAGGTCCCGGGGTTGGTTTATTCAGCAAAATTTCGGAGCTGTGGACGATGGCGCTTTCATAAACGCCGGATTCGAAGTCGGCACTCACACCACACGCAGTGAAGCGGAGGTGGGTGGCGCCAGGGGGTGTGCGCACTGATGCCGACGGGGTGAATGTCGGAACATAGACCGTGAATGAACCGGTGGTGCGATCGATGGAGGCTGAGTACGCGACAAGGAAAGTTTTATGCAGCGATCCCTGGCGATTGAAGTTGAAGTCCTCGAGCAGCGTTGTGTGCCGCGCCATGATCGTGCGTTGGCCCGCGGGATGGGTCATGTCTGCGCGAATCACTTTTACGAGCGCACCGGCAAGTCTGCTGGTGACGCGGCCATCGGAGGCGAACGCCATCAGGGGTTCAAACGCCATGCGGAGAAGTTTGCCTGCGCGGGCAGCCCGTCCGAACTCGGCTGCATTCTGACGTGTCCGCGAGAAGGCCGGGTCGCGTTTGACACGCTCGCCGGAAAGACAGGTCTTTCTGCGGACGAAGTATCCGTCACGGGTTTTGTAAAAGCTCAGATCCCCGATTGTGCCTTTCATCAGGATGAGGCTATCTTGTTTTGCCATAACTGTATTTTTAAATGTTGCCTAAAAGCTCCAACGGTTCGCGTCCTCGTTACACCAATCTACAGCGACGGACATGCTCTGAAAAATGCAGGTGTACCAAGTGTCGTATTTGCCGCATTTTGTACCAGGTGTCTCCTTTTAAACCTTATCAAGTCCAGGCTGTCTCGTTTTGCCATTGCTCCAATGTCTGAGGTTGCCCAAATGCAGAAGGATCGAGGTTTCGCTTCCGCATGGAACGAATTTACGGCACAGGACAGATTCGGAGGAAACGCAAGTGTCGGATTTGATCGATTTGATCGGATTTGATCGTTTTAAACGTTTTTGATCGTTTTGAATGTTTTTGATCGTTTTGAACGTTTTTTAACGTTCTTCAAGTTCTGACGGAAAGGACACAATCGGAATTTCTAACCAAAAGGTTTCCGTAACCGGCTTCTTTGGCAATGGGGCTTTTGATCCGACCGGTGCGCCTGTGGCGGGTGCGTTCAGGGTGCCAGGGATAAACCGCTCACGGAGACTTGGGGTTCTGTCATTGTGCGTTACTTATGCTTAGTTCATGCTTAGTTCATGCTTGGTCTATGCATGATTGATGCCTGGCAGGTGTTGGCAAACTGCCTGAGCGCAGCCTGATTTGATTCTTCTACACGATCGATTTGCGGAGAATAGCCAGCTTATTTCCCGCGAAGATTGCGGAGAATGACTTTTGAAACACGCATTCGACACATGAAATTTACTTCACAAATTGGGCAAAGCCGGAAAAAGGCTAACAAAAAGCATTCAATTTGCGTATATACTTTGCAGTACAAAGCACTTTGTATAATTACACTTTTATGTATATTGCAGCATGGAAACACTTACAGACCCGCGATTATCAACCAGGACTTCTGTCAAAAATGCGCCGGAGATTGGTCTACGAGACTCAACCACTTTGGCAGGGTACCTCTTCCTCCCCGTTTCAGGCGGGCTCTATGGCCTGGAGGAATATTTTGACCTGAGCAGAGGTGATGACAACTTCACCGTCTTCTTCATTCATTACTTTATAGCCCTCGCCTTTGTTATCATTCTGATCGCAAACAAGGGGTATGGTGTACGCAGATCCTGGCGAAGGGAACACATTCATAAGACCATCATCTTGTTGAATCTTTTTCTGGTCAGCGCTTACGCTTTGAACAGAGAGCTGGGTGTTTTTGAAGATTCGGTCCCCTGGCTTTGCGTCTACCTCCTTCTCGCATCGGCGACGACTTTGACATACTGCTACTTTGACAAATTACCTCGTGCTGTCAATCGGCTCCAGCATGTTTTGCTGGGGAGCGCCCTCGTCCTCTACATATACATGACAATTTATGTTGCGAACTTTTACATCCTGGGAGTGGTCGGGACTGTCCTGCTGGGGATCGGCGCACACATCTTTGTGCCGCTTTTGCTTCTTCTTGCGGTTGTCCGTTTGCTGATGATTACGCATGAGAAAAGGCGGGTCAGTCTCGCGTGGGTAACATCGGGTGCGCTGCTTACGATTGCTTTTGCGGCAGGCTTTATTGTTGAGTGGAAGGCGCGTGTCAAGGCTATCGATCGTCTTGCAAATCAATCGGTCATTCATGTCAATACGGATTTGCCAGTCTGGGTGAGCGTTGCGCAAACAGTGCAGAACGACTGGATAACCGAACGCATCCTCAAATCGAGGCTAGTTTACACAGTTTCTAATAACCACTTTCAATGGGATCTTTTTCCTGTGGATCGCAATTGGGATGAGAAGAGAAAGCACGACCCATTGGTATTTCTTGCCAGCGGAAATAGTAATAGCTCCCTTTCTGAGGAGGATAGAAAAAATATCCTGAAGGCTATAACGGACAGCAGGCACAAAGCACAAGAGAGGCTATGGTCCGGAGACAACCTCAGCACCTCCTATATTGTCTCCGATGCTGATATCTATCCGGAGCTTCGGATTGCATACACTGAGCACTATCTGAATGTCCGTAACAACGCTGCTAACAATAGTTCCTGGTGGGGTAACTCTCAGGAAGCCATTTATACTTTCCAACTTTCGGAGGGATCGGTTGTCACATCGCTGTCCCTTTGGGTCAATGGAAAAGAGGAAAAGGCCATTCTTACATCAAAGCAGAAAGCAACGGAGGCATACACCACGATTGTAGGCAAAGAAATGCGAGACCCCTCAGTGGTACACTGGCAGGAGGGAAACACTGTTTCGGTGCGGGTATTTCCGTGTACACCACAGGAAGAAAGGAAATTCAAGATAGGCATCACATCACCGTTGACGGTTACGGGCGACAAGATGCTTTACAGGAACGTGACTTTCAGGGGACCCAATGCCAACGCGGCCACACAAACATCGCGCATTCGCATCATCGGGAATTCGCAAGGAGTGGACGTTCCTGGTCACTTCAGCAAGAACGCGAAAGGAGAATATATTAGTGAAGCTTTATATGATGCCGATCTTTCCATTACTATGGACGTGAAGCCGATAAAGCCGAATCAATTCTCTTTCGATGGATTTACCTATTCCCTGGCCGGTAAAGATCCTTCGATGTCACAGGTCGCGTTCACGGATGTCTATCTTGACATTAACAAGAGTTGGACGTTGGCTGAAATTGAATCACTTTATCCATTGCTTAACGATTATCAGGTGCATGCTTACGTCGGGAATGATCTGATAGCCCTATCACCGGAAAACTGGGATGAGCTTACGACTTCTTTGGCGCAGGTCAATTTCTCTCTCTTTCCTTACCATCACATAAAGGACACCCAGAAGGCAGTTGTGGTGACTAAAGGCAAAGAGCTATCTCCGCATCTCCGCGACGTTGGAACGAGTGCGTTTGCGGAAGGGATCCGCCAATATTTCGCATCTGGCAGGAAAGTATATGTATTCAACCTCGAAGGCGGCACTTCGACCTATATAAGGTCGTTGAAGGAGCTTCGTGCATTCAATTTCGCACAGGGAAATACCGCGGATCTGTTTGAGCTGCTGAAGAGCCAAACGTTCCCAGTGATCGCAGAGTCCGATAACCGGATCGTACTACACGAGTCAGACATGTTGATCGAAAAGAGCGTGAAAGGAGGGGGAAATGAGAAGGACAATGCACCTGACCATCTCGCACGACTGTTTGCCTACAACAACATTATGCGGCAGTTGGGTGCGAATTTTTTTAATGATGATTTCGTGAACGAAAAGCTTGTCGATGAGGCGGCGGCGGCTTACGTAGTGTCGCCCGTATCCAGTTTGATTGTCCTGGAAACCCAGGAAGATTACGATCGCTTTGGCATTAAGGACAAGGACAACAGCCTTCACAATGCGAGTAAGAACGCTTCGGGCGCGGTGCCCGAGCCACATGAATGGGCGTTGATTGTTGTGTTCTTGCTGCTCGTCGCTTTTTACATTGTGCGTCACTCCCGATTCAACCTTCTTTCTTTTCAAAAATGATTGCCGGAACGATTCCGAGATGGAGTAGGAAGAAGGCTCTGCTGGGCCTTCTCCTGACTATAGGAGTAATCGGAGGTGTTTTGGCGTTTACACCCTCTTATTTCTCCAATACGAATGTTTTGATCGGACTTTGCCTGTTTCCATTGACGCTTTTTATTACAGGGCCGAGGCGAAATAACTATTTATATCTCATTGCTATCGTTTCGTTCGCAGCGCTGGCGGTGACATACAATGTCCGCATCTTCTATTTCTTCTCCCTTGCATTCTACTTTCTTTGGCTTATTGAACTGTTTCTTGGGAGATTGAATATCCTCATTCTGTTCCTGATTGTTTTCATGTCTCCTTTTTTTATTCAGGTGGTTACCATACTTGGGTTCCCGCTGCGGCTGATGTTAAGCGGTTTAGCAGGGGAAATGCTGAACCTTGTTGGCGTAGACGTGCAGGTATCCGGTAACATGATGATATTGGATGGTGCCATGTTCAGTGTCGATGAGGCGTGTATGGGTTTAGACATGCTCGCAATCTCTCTGCTGATGGGAGTTTTTGTTCTCGCGTTCCATCACCGTCTTTCCAACAAGACCCTGGGTTTGTGTTCTGCCGGGCTTTTTTTTGCGGGAGCATTGATCCTCAACATGGTCGCCAACGTGGTCAGAATTGTGGCCCTTGTTTATTTCAGGGTTCCGGCAGAAGACCCTATGCATGAGGTTATAGGTATCCTGTGCCTTATTGTATACGTGGTAATTCCTCTGCAATTTTTCGGTAGATGGCTTGTCAGGAAATACGGCAAACCGAAAAGTGATACTGCATCGGCGCTGGTGTTCAACCGTCGTAATTTCTTCGTTGTGGCCGTCATTCCGCTTCTTGTTCTTTTTGTGGGGGCAACAATCGACAACAACCGTCAGGCTTCCCGCGTTGCGTATGCGAATGTGCAATTCGGCAACGGGAAGCCTGAGTTGTTGGGCGATGGTATTACAAAAATTTCAACGGATGACTTACTCATTTACGTAAAGACCATTCCTGAGTTTTTTACCGGTGAACATACTCCCCTGATGTGCTGGAAAGGCAGTGGATATGAGTTCTCGGGCATTGCAACCACGACAGTCGCAGGTATCACCATCTATAAGGGTACATTGGTTAACGGAGGGAAGACCCTGCATACGGCGTGGTGGTACAGCAATGGTCGGGTCGAAACAATCAGCCAGGTTGACTGGCGGATAAGAATGCTCAAGGGAGAACCCGGGTTCTCTCTTATCAACGTTACTGCGGAGGACGAGAGAACGTTGATCGATGCCATCGACTCAATGTTTGGTACTAGTCCGCTTATTGTCAAACATTGATATATGGATTATCAAAAATTGAGGCGCGAGATACGGATGCTGTTGTATGTGTTTGTTTCGGGATTGGTTGTGAGCGGGATTACTGCCTTCCCAATCCATGCGGAGCTTGCCTATGCCCATGATCTGATTGCTCACTTCAATATGAATAATTCATTATCGCGGTGGATTGAAACGGTATACCAAGGTGCACATGAAGTTGACAAGAACTATCCCTTTATCGCGTACGGTACCGATTGGCTTGCGTTTGCGCATCTTGTTTTGGCGGTTTTATTTGCAGGTATTCTGAAAGACCCTGTCAGAAATATCTGGGTCATAGAGTTTGGCTTAATTGCCTGCGCCGGGATCGTCCCGTTGGCGTTGATTGCAGGCGCTATCCGCGGGATTCCATTTTTCTGGCAGTTGATTGATTGTTCTTTTGGACTCGGGGGTGGAATAGTATTATGGATGTGTTACACCAGGGTGAAGCGGCTTTCATTATTGCCCAAGGGCGTGGATTAGCCTGATCCACGCGGTCATGTTGTTGCCTTATCCATTGAAATGCGGATATTGGGAGCTTGGATGGCGGCACGCTCAACAGAGTACACCTCTACTTACCTCTTCGCCGCTCACTCTCTTCGATCAGTCCAGTCAGGTCTACAGCGGGACGGATTTCCCAACAACCTCTGTCGCGCAGCACCCGGAGCGAAGGATGCTTTGACAGCAGGCGGATGGCGTGATTAAGGTCCGTGGCTTCAAGTATCATGATACCACCAATTTGTTCTTTCGTCTCGGCGAAAGGACCGTCAGTCACGGAGACTTTGCCGTTGCGCCATCTCAATGTGGTGGCATTTTGAGACCCCTGCAGCCCTTCGCC
>JBARAD010000233.1:0-2963 GCA_049791675.1 Chryseosolibacter sp. | reverse complement strand
CATTTAAAGACATTATCTATCATTGGGAAAATGGCAGGATTGTCAGGTCCGACGAAGTAAGCGACGGGGTTATAAAGAGCTATACGCAATACGATTATGATGACGCAGGAAATGTGGGCGGCGTTGTATCTTATTATCGTCAGGACAATGGTGAATTTCTCAAAGGATTGTTTACGATCTATCTTTACTTCGTGGATGGTAATCTGTATAAGTCCCTCACGTATAACGACGCGGGCGATCCTGAGGATCCACAACTTGTAAGGACGCGTACGTACGAAAATTACATTGATGTTTCAAACCCGTTTCCGATGACGGAGATTTTACCGGGCGTAAAGTTGCAGACCAAGTTATCTACTACATACCGTACCGAGGAAGCCGGAACGGACCTCACGTACCAGATGACGTATGAATATCGTCCTGATGGCTTGCCCGGCAAAAGGATTGCTACCGCTCAGGGGGATTTGCAGACCGCTGTCTATCATTATTATTAAATCGCACCAGGCCCAGGGTGGCAGGCAGGCCGCCTTTCTATGAAGGTGGCCGCCTTTGACGTCGAGAGGGATTTGCCGTTTTAGGCTGTCGTCAGCGGTTTGCTGTGCGCTGTCAAACGCCTCTCCAATCGTGCATCACATTAGCACATTCACAGCATGATCTGAATATTAGTCGAACTTTGATCGCCTGCAGGTATCCGCAGCGTTACCTTTTTCGATTTTTTGTCATAGTTCCAGCTTATCACATCGAATTCCTTGTCATTAGATTCCAACAGTTGTTGCTTTTTGCCTGACCTTATCTTTTCATCATTGACATAAACATTCGCCGGCTTCGCTTCACTTGGAATCTCGATGACGAAGTTCCTGGGATCGCTCTTGAAACCATTCATCTCGCGCCTGTCGATTGTCAAGGAAATCTTGTCCGTTGTTCGCTCACATCCGATCATCGTCCTGGCGGCTTTATCCTCCTTGTAGTCATTGCTGACACCATCGTCCTCGTAGAGTTCGAAAGATGTCTTTCCGACAGCTTTCAGAAAGACTTTCAGGGTAACCGCGTAGTGTTTGTTCTCGTCAATGTATTGCATGACCGGCATCATAGGAATGATCGCTCCTGATTTCACGAACAATGGAATGGTTTCAATCGTAACGGGGAAGTCGATCCATTGCCCGCCTTTGTATGTCGATACGCCATCGCTGAAAAGAATCCATTCCCCTTCGGGCAAATAGACACGCTTAACGTCCGCACCCTTTTCCACCACGGGCGCGACCAGCAGCTCCCTGCCTATCAGGAACTGGGATTCGGCCCTGATACTTTCCGGATCATCAGGATACTCCAGGATCATGGCACGCATCAGCGGCACGCCGGTATCGTATGCCTGCCTGCCGTACGTATAGAGGTAGGGAAACAACTGGTACTTCAGCCCGATCGCCTGGCGTGCGAGTCTCTCCGCTTCACTTCCAAATAGCCACGGCTCGACTGCATTATTGCCCTCATGATGCGCGCGACTGATAGGATTGAAAACGCCAAACTGCAACCAGCGCACGTACAGCTCTGAAAATGCATCGTAATCCTGGATGTCACCACAGTACCCTGAAATATCACAAGACCAGAATGGAATGAGCCCCATTCCGGCCGACTGTCCCACGGCAATCTGGTTTGCAAGTCTGCCCCAGCCGTCGAGCACATTGTTTCCGTTGCCTGCGTCACCCGACCACCCGAAGGTGTATCGCTGCATGCCCGCATAGGCCGACCGTGTCATCTGAAAAATCCTTCGGCCAGGATTGCGTTTCTCAAATTGCTCAGTCACGACCTTGTCCCAGGCCAGGCCATAGACATTGTGGATCTCGTCGTGCATGCCGGCATGGTGCTTCATCCGCAGCCTCTCCGTGCTTTCCTCGTTACTCCAAGCCGGTTCCCCCATGTCCGTCCAGAAACCTTTCACCCCATCATCAACAGGCTTCTGCTGCAAGGCTCCCCACCAGTTTGCCACGGCAGGATTCGTGAAATCAACCACGCCGCAGTTTCCTCCCCAGGGCCAGGGCATGTCATACGATCTGCCAGTCAGCGTGTCCGTTGCAAAGTATCCAAGCGAGTCCGCCTCTCTCCATTGTGCGTAATTTGCCTGCGACACCACTGGATCCTGTGATACAATCACCTTGAATCCATCTTCAGCAAGGTCACGCAGCATCCGTTCAGGATCCTGGTAGTTGCCCGCTCGCCAGTTAAAATCCTGGAGCCATTGCGTCCAGCCGATGTCCTGGTAGATGATATCACACGGAATCTTTCTGTCGCGATAACCTTTGGCGATCTCTCGCGTCAGCGCCTCGTTGGTCAACAACCCACGGCTCTGAGAAAAACCAAAAGCCCACTCAGGCGGCATAATTGGATTTCCCGTCAGATCTTTGTAGCGGCCGATGATCTCTTTATAGTCATTGCCCTGGATAAAATAATACAGAAGCTCACCGCCCGGCGATTCAAACGAAAAGTATTCATTGGATTCACTTCCAAACTTGAATTCTGACTTGTAAGTGTTATCAAAAAAAACTCCATATCGATAACTGCTCATAAAGAATGGAATGCTTTTGTACAATGGGTCTTCCGAGGTTGAATAGCATGGCTTGTCGCTGTTCCACATCCGGAAAGCTTTTCCCCGTCGATTCAGGTTCCCGGATTTTTCCCCGAGGCCGAAGAACTGTTCATCCGCGCGCAGCACCTTGTAAGCCGCGACGGCAGCGGAATCAGTCACGTGTCCGCGGTCCAGGTAGTCGCCCATCAACAGCTTCTGATATTTGTCAAATATCTGAAGGCTGAAAGGCGCCTTGTTAATGCGGATCCGCAGCGCGCCTGTAAATATCTCATAAGCCTGCGACTGATCGCCGACATGTACGTTGGACATGTCCTCAAGTGTTTCGTCTACCACAGCGAACGACGGATTCGAGCGGAGAAAATTTCCCGACGGCTCATACCACACC
>JBARAD010000232.1:0-52655 GCA_049791675.1 Chryseosolibacter sp. | reverse complement strand
CTGAAGATATGTTTCTTTTTCGTCGGGTTTATGGTTCAGCCAGCTATCAGTTGTTTCGACGCAAAACTCAGGCTTGGATTTTAAAGCGGAGATCATCTTAACCCGGAGTCTATTCGACATCGTGTTCCCGCGCCAGCCCGCCAGATAGGCCGGATTTCTTGGCCGCGGTTTCTTCGACAGGATCAGTTCGTTGGGATAATGCATAAAAGGCACCACGCCATGAATGGCAGGATTGAATCTCGACTTGGGCAGACTTGTATACAATCCACGCAACAGGCCCGTGGCACAGTCATCGTTGTTGATCGTGAATACTTTTTCAGTGTACCTTCCAACGACAGGGTCTGCTGAAAGTCGGTTGATGTACCTGAAGTCCTTATAGGAACCCTTCTCCTGGATAAGAATTACATCGGCCGAATCAGGATCCATTACCTCACTCAGAGAACTCTCTTTCAACAGTGCCTTCTTTATGTTTACGAGCATCAATGAATCCTTGTCGGCAAGTTCGGACCAGGCTTCATCAACAAAAAAGATCTTCATACTTTTCATTTTATACTCAACGCCACATCATTATTCACGACCTTCTTCACCATCGGCTTCACTTTCTGTTTGGTTTTTTTATAGTTATAGCCATAGCCATAACCATATTTCTTGCCTTTACCGATATTGGTATAATTCAGGACGACCATCGGATATTTTAATTTCTTTTCGCGATAGATCTTATCGATGATAGAGAGACAATCCTTGGGGGTATAGTTATTCCTTACCATGTAAATGGTTGAATCAAGATAAGGAGCAAGTGTGAAGGCATCAGCCACCAGCCCGATCGGCGCCGAGTCAATGATAATATGATCAAACGAGTCTTTCAGCGTAGCCAGCAGCACACCTACTTTCGGACTCATCATGAGTTCAGTCGGGCATGGCACCACCGGACCCGAGGCAACCACGTATAGATCTGGCAAGACATTGGAGGGCTTTACAATATCACTGACAGCAATGGCATCCGAAATCAGGTAGTTCGTGATACCCGGGCCATCGGCCAGGTTAATGGCCTTCGATAATGTTGGCTTCCTGAGGTCCATGCCGAGAACGACAACCTTCTTACCCGTCAGCACCAGGCTGGCAGCGAGGTTCATACTAAAGAAACTCTTTCCCTCGCCGCTCATCGTCGATGTAATGAGAATTACCTTGTTGGGTTTACCCAGGGTGGCGAACTGCAAGTTGGTACGGATCAGCCGGAACATTTCTACGATGGGGCTGGTCGCGTCCCTCGTTACGACGACGGCCTCCTTGCCCTTATTGCGGGTAACTTCACCAAGAACAGGCGTATTGGTAAGCCGTTCGATATCCTTGACGTCTCTCACCTTATCGTTCAATAAATTTCTCAGATACAGGAAAGAAAACGGAAGTGTCAATCCAAACAATATGGCCACCAGATAGATCATGGGCTTATTGGCATTGATAGGATAGATGATCCGGGGCGCATCGATCACCCTGAAATTGGACACTGATGCGGCCAACGACAATGCAGCCTCTTCGCGTTTTTGCAGAAGATATAAATAAAGGCCTTCCTTGACGCCTTGCTGTCTGTTGATCTCCAGCAACTGCCTCTCCATCGCAGGAACTTTCTTTTTCCTGTAAGCAAACTTCGCTGAGCTGCTGATCAGGTTATCACGCGTGATGATCAACCCGGTCTTGATATTGCGTATGTTTTCACCGATGTTTTCCCTGAGGTTCTTAAGTTGTTCATTGATATTGTGAATGAGCGGGTTATCCGGCTGGGTCGTGCGCAGCATCCGCTGCCTTTCCATCTGCAATTCATTGAACTTTGAGATCAGGACTAGCAAGGTAGGATCCTGGATATTCAAGGAACTTGGAACAAGCTCCTGACGATTGCCGGTCTTTGCCAGATAGTCTTCAATCGATTCCAGCAATTCGATCTGAATTTCAAATTCAGCCAGCTGCTTATTGTAGTCGTTGGCACTGGTTAAATACAGCTGTGCTTCTGAACTCACATCGGTAAGGTCATTCTGGATTTTATAGAGCTCAACATTCTTTTCAACATCCGACAATTCGGCAGTCAAATACCTGAGGCGATCGTCGATAAAATCGAGCGTGCCCGATGCGAGAACATTCTTATCCTCAACAGCCTCTTTCTCGTATACTTCAATCAGTTTATCAAGAATGGCAATACTCTTTTTCCAAACCGGATCAACGATACCAACATCCAGAACATTGGCGGATTTGTTGACGGGCGTTACTGAAAGATTATTGCTATAATACCCAGCCAGATCCTGTACATCATGAAAAACCACGATCAGCTTTTCCCGCATTCGCGCGGCCTTGGCTTCTCCAGCCTCAATTACCGTAAAGACGCCATAGGGCTTTTCAATCTGCTGCCCGAACTTGTACTTTGAAACGCTGATCTTACCCTCAGCATTCACTTCCCCCAATCCGAATGAATTATTGTCTTCCGGGTAAATAATTATCTTTTTACCGTAGCCCTCAGGATGCAATTCTTTTATGATAATCTTGATCGGAAGTTCGTCCTGATAGAGTTCCACATCAAGGACCCGTCCTTCCACATAATACGTTGTATTGAAAGACAATTCCTTCAGCACGCGCTCCATTAAACTTTTGGATTTCAGAATAATAATTTCATCCTCAATACTTTTCGTTGTCTGAAACATCTCCATATCAGGCAGGCCGGCGTTCAATGCCATGCCCGACCCCTCACCCTGTTCTTTGATCAGCAGCGTACTGCTTACATAATACTCGGGAACAGTATACCGTATTTTGAAAAAAGCCGCACCTGCGCAAATGATAACAGCAATCACGAACAGGTACCAATACCGTAAGTATTCTGATAAAACAGTCTTAAAGCTTATTTTATCCCGCGCACCCGAATCCTGAAATAGATCTCCCGTCACCATATCCTTTACTTTTAGTTTAACTTTCTATTATTCATCTTCCGAAAAAACTCTCTCCAATCGTAATGTGATCTTATCTAGTCAAAACAAGTTTCACAAAAAGCGTCCGGCCGCCTTCCCTGAGCCTTGCAAAATACACTCCGCTCCTGAGCATGGAAGCGTCAAACTCATAACTATAGACCTCCCCTTCTGCCACAGGTCCATTGTAGACTTCCGTAATGACTGCGCCGAGAGCATCGATGACCTCTAATTCGACATGCGCGGATCGCAGTGGCCGATATTCGAAGGCTGTGTAATCTTTTAATGGATTGGGATAGGCGGCGAGTTCTGAGCGCCGGGTATCCTCTTCGGGTGAAACATAACCCTCAGCCGGACCGAGAAGCACCTGTTCAGTGCTGCTTATCCTTGCAGCGGAAGAATTCGGAAGCACTTCGATGCCACTGATCTTTGCATTATTAGTTACCCGGACGAAAGTGATGTTGAGAACACCATCCGTAACGTTGACCACAAACTCTTTGACCAGCGCTGCCATGGGACCCACTTCCGCGGCAATTTCGAAGTTAGTCAACAACGACGCGCCTTCTGCAGCTACATTAAAAATTCGTCTGCCTGTACCGCCACCGGTAGCGCCAAAGTATATTTCAGCAAAATGAAGCCTTACCAGGTAACTACCGGATGTGACGGGAAAATTATAGCTGCTCATGTTATATCGCTCAGATCTGTACAAGACATCGTCAGTAGTACCCGTGATGTCGGCGATGTTATTGTTAGTGTAAGTCGCTCCTCCGGTATTGAACTGATCGGCTGAAAAACTGAACCCGCCAGCACTGGTGAAACCAGGACCTCCGCTATTGATCCTGATGCCATTTCCCTGTGTCGGCGGAGGACCAATGGTGAGCACAAAACTGTCTGAGGCCGACCCTCCGTTGCCATCAGAAGCATCGACAACAATGGTGAGCGTCTGCGCACTTGCAGGCGTGCCACTGAAGGTTCTTGTAGTCGAAGAGAACCCTAGCCAGGCTGGCAGCAGATTTCCCCCGGACAGACTCGCGGAATAAGTTAACACGTCATTATCCGGATCCGAAAAAGTATTGGCGGCAAACGCAAAGCTGAAAGACTGGTTTGCAGTCCCGCTCTGGTCAGGGATCAGATTCGCCACAACGGGCTGTTGATTTGGTGTTGATGCCGGAGCGATGGTCAGGACAAAATTATCCGTGACTGAACCTCCTTTCCCATCCGAAGCGCTGACTACAATGGTCAAGGTCTGCGCAGCCGGCGGCGTACCGCTAAACGTCCTGGTGGAAGGTGAAAAACTCAACCATGACGGCAGGGAACTTCCTCCTGACAGGGTCGCGGAGTAAGTCAAAAGATCATTGTCCGGGTCAGAGAAAGTGTTCGCGGCAAACGCAAAACTGAAGGCCTGGTTTGCCGTTCCGTTTTGATCAGGGATCGGGTTGGCCACCACAGGCTGCTGATTTGCCGGAGCCGACAGTGAAATAACCTCGATTGCGTTCACCTTCGGATTTCTGACAACAGGATTGAAATTCAGGTTGAGGGTTCCGTCCGTAACATTCAACTGAAATTCCTTCACCAAGGCTGTCATGCTGGGAACCTCTGCCAGAATATCAAAGTTGGTCAAAAGAGGAGTTCCTTCTCCCGTAACATTGAAGACCCGTGTTCCGACACCTCCGATTCCACCTCCGGTGGCTCCATAATATAGTTCGGCAAAGTGCAACCTGACACGATAAGTACCTGAGGGAACAGGGAACTGATAGGACATTTGCTTGCTGCGCTCGGATCTGTAGATCACATCCTCTGTCGTGCCTGCGATATCGACAATCTTTGTATTCGTATAAGCCGTACCTCCCGTGAAATAGTTGTCAGCCTCGAAGGGGACGCCGAAAGCTGTCGCAGCCGCGCCACCAGAATTTACGCGCATCGCCGCACCAGGCGGCGTAGAAGCCGGGTTAATGGTCAGCACAAAATTATCTGTAACAGACCCTCCCTTTCCATCGGAAGCTGTTACCACGATCGTGAGCGTCTGCTGACTGACCGGCGTACCACCAAAGGCCCTCGTGGATGAAGTGAAGCTCAGCCATGCCGGCAACGCCGCTCCTCCTGACTGCGTCGCTGCGTAGGTCAGGATATCGTTATCCGGATCTGTGAAGGTATTTGCGGCAAACGCAAAACTGAATGATTGGTTTGCTGTCCCATTCTGATCCGGTATCAGATTCGACACAACGGGCTGTTGATTGGAAGGTGTGGCTGGAGCAATTGTCAACACAAAAGTATCGGTGACCGAACCTCCGTTTCCGTCTGAAGCATTGACCACAATGTTAAGCGTGGCTTGAGCCGGAGGTGTGCCACTGAATGTCCTCGTCGCAGGATCAAACGCCAGCCAGGCTGGCAATGGATTCCCACCGGATAGATTCGCAGCATACGTCAGAATATCATTGTCCGGATCCGAGAAAGTATTCGCAGCAAAAGCAAAGCTGTAAGGTTGGCCAACCGTTCCACCCTGATCGGCGATCGGGTTGGCTACTACAGGATTCTGATTCAACGGCGAAGTGATCTCGTAATTGAAAACATCACTAACAGTGCTTTCACTATCGCTGGCGCTGACGCGTATCGCAAGCGTGCCGTCCGCACCAACAGGTGGCGTTCCGCTGAATGTACGGGTCGCAGCATTAAAATTCAGCCAGTTTGGCAACGGATTTCCTGTCGACAACTGTGCCGAATAGGTGAGCACATCCCCATCTGCGTCCGTAAAGGTATTCGAGGCAAAAGCAAAGTTTAATGCCTCGCCGATCGTTCCGGTCTGATCCGGAATAAAATTGGCCACGACCGGAGGCTGGTTGGCACCTCCTGAGACGGCAAGAATTTCAATGGCACTGACCAGCGGGTTCTCCAGGACGCGAATGAAATTCAGGTTGAGTGTTCCATCGGTTACATTGAGCTGAAACTCCTTTATTGACGCGGTCATAGCACCCACGTCCGCGAAAATGTCAAAGTTCGTCAAGAGTGGTGTGCCTTCGCCTGTGACGTTAAAGACACGCTTCCCGACACCACCAGCTCCACCACCGGTAGCGCCGAAGTAGACCTCGGCAAAATGCAACCTTACGTTATACGTTCCTGAGGGCACCGGCACACCATAGCTGAATTGATTATGACGCTCGGATCTGTAGATCGCATCATTCGCTGTACCGACGATGTCCACGATATTGTTATTCGTGTACGTGCTGCCGCCCGTGAAATATTGGTCCGCTCCGAACGTGATGCCGGAGACAGTCATCGCCGGCCCGCCGGAGTTTATGCGAATGGCGAGGCCTGTCGTCGCCGGGTTAATCGTCAACACGAAACTATCTGTAACCGAACCTCCCTGACCATCCGAAGCAGTTACGTCGATCGTCAGCGTTGCCGGATCTGCCGGAGTACCGCTGAATGCTCTCGTTGATGGTGTAAATGTTAACCAGGAAGGCAAAGCAGCTCCCCCCGCCAGCGCGGCGGAATAAGTCAAAGGACTATTTTCAGGATCTGAAAAGGTATTGGCCGCAAAGGTGAAACTGAATAACTGATCTTCTGTTCCGGACTGATCTGCGATAGGATTGGCTACAACAGGATTCTGATTCTGCGGCGAAGTGATATTATAATTAAAGACATCACTTACCGTGCTCGCGCCATCGCCGGCACTGACCTGTATCGCGAGTACCCCTGCAGCCTCTGGCGGCGGCGTTCCGGAAAACGTACGTGTTCCTGTATTGAAGTTTAACCAGGCTGGCAACGGACTTCCTGTCGACAGCTGCGCCGAATACGTGAGCGCATCTCCGTCCGCATCTGTGAATGTATTCGCTGCAAAAGTAAAACTTAAGGTCGTCCCGATCACACCGTTTTGATCAGGTATCGCATTGGCAACAACCGGAGGTTGATTTCCTGGAGCCTCAAGTGAAACAATCTCGATCGCGCTCACCTTCGGATTCTGGACAACCCTGATAAAACTCAGATTGAGCATTCCATCAGTCACGCCGAGTTCAAATTCCTTCACCAGCGCCCTCATGGATCCGGCTTCCGCGAAGATATCAAAATTGGTCAGCAACGGTGTTCCCTCGCCAGTCACATTGAAGACGCGTGTTCCCACGCCGCCATTTCCTCCACCAGACGCGCCATAGTATATTTCCGCAAAATGTAATCTGATACGGTAATTGCCCGCCGGCAAAGGCACATTGTACGAGAACTGACTGTTGCGCTCCGTCTTGTAGATGCCATCAGAGGTCGTTCCTGCGATGTCCACAATATTGTTATTCGTATAGGTGCTTCCTCCACTAAAGTTCTTGTCCGCGTCAAAGGGAACGCCATAGGCAGTGGTGGCGGGCCCTCCTGAATTGATCCGGATGCCGACACCTGATTCAACGTTGATCCTGAAAAGTAAGCTGACGGTTTCCTCACCGTCACTCGCAGTGAGTCTGATCTCGATTGTCGAGATATCCGGTGTCTGCGGGGTGCCCTGAAATGTTCTGGTACGTCCGTCGAAGGTCAGCCAGGCTGGCAACGAGTTATTGTTCGAAAGCGTCGCAGAATACCGCAGCGAATCTCCATTGGCATCCGAAAATGTATTCAACTCAAAAGTGAAAGAAAACAAGACACCCACCGAGGCCGCCATATCGGAGATCTGATTTGTGACCGTCGGAGGCTGGTTGACTGAGGGGTCGATGATGGTGTAGCGGAACACATCGCTTACAGAGACCTGGTTGTCGCTCGCGTTCACTTGAATATCCAGTGTACCCACCTCTGCCAGCGTTGGCGTTCCGGTAAACGCACGGGTGGTGGCGTTGAAGGATAGCCAGGCCGGTAAAACGGCCCCTCCCGTGAGATGCGCCGTGTAGGTTAATGGATCCCCATTGGCATCGGTGAAAGTATTGACGGCGAAGGTAAAGCTCAACGGCTGGCCTGCCTGCGCGCTTTGGTCAGGGATGGCATTGGCTACAATGGGGGCGATGTTGGAAAACTGGATTAGGAATTCGTCAGCTACCTGACCGCCCTTGGTGTCCCTTGCGTTGACTCTTATCGTTAATGTCTGCGCTGCTCCCGATGGAGGAGTACCATTGAATGTTCTTGACGCACCGAAGAAACTCAACCACGAAGGAAGCGCATTGCCGTTGGACAACATTGCCGTGTAGGACAAGGCATCTCCGTCAGGATCGACGAAGGTTGTTCCAGGTATCACAAAGTTAAACAATGTTCCCACAACAGCGGTCTGATCAAGGATGGGATTCGCAACCGTAGGCGGGGCGTTGGGCCCGTCACTGGAGCTACTGTTGTTAATGTATATCCTTGGCGTACGCTTGTCGAAACCAACAGAGACAATATCAAGATCGCCATCATTGTCCAGGTCCGCGCCCTGGGTACCGTTGTGGTGATCAGGAGCGGATGTGCCTCCGGGATGAAGAATGTGTTTGATCCATGTGCCCGAATTGCAGAGATCGTTTTCAAAGGCAATCAGGCGGTGTTCAAGTTTCCATTCACCCACAATGAGATCGAGATCACCGTCAAAATCCAGATCCTTCACGTCAAGGCTTAAGCCGGAATCAATATCATCACCTAACGGAGTCTTCGTCCAGAGCTGCGTGGGATTGGCCGGTATCTCCATCGCGAAGATATTCTTGTTATCCCCTATTTGTGTCAACACTCCTTCGAGCGTACCATCGCGGTCAAAATCGCGTAGCTCATGGTGTTCATAGTAAGTATCGACTGTGATGCCGGTGTTGATGGTCGTCCACGTTCCATTGTCATTCCTTAACCAGTTCTTCGCCTGGGAGAGATCAAGGTCCCCGTCTTTGTCGATATCCACCGCGTGGATCGCTTCACCCACAGCATTCGGAGCGATGTCATCCACGACCCATGTATTGTTTACAGGATCTGCGGGGACGGTTATCATCTTCACAGGGGCGTGGGTCGTCTCAGAACCATTCCATGTGATGGCGATCTGAATATTCGCAACGCCGTTAAAGTTTCCAACCGTGCAACCCGCGAGAAAAGTATTGTTGTTGGCAGAACCCGGCGGAAATCCTGCGGATTCAGGAATGTTCGTGCGCACCACAAAATTACCGTTGCCGTCATTTGCGGCCCATGCTAGCTGGCTGCCGAGATAAAGTCCGTTAGTTCCCAGCACATCCAGATCACCGTCACGATCAAAATCGTAAACCAGAAAAGCGTTGTTCATCGGGGCGCCGATGGCATTTCTTGTCCAGACACCTTTGGCAATATGAGGATTCGCATACCAGAAACCTCCTGTGACAATATCCTTGTAACCATCGCGGTCAATGTCAGCAGCAAAGATCTGAGGCGCTTTATAGGGAAGATCGGCCCCGATAACATATTCCTCCCACTCCAGTGGAAAAGGATTATCGATGCAGCCGGCCCCGGAAGCCACGTTCACCTGAACCTGATCGTGAAATGCAGTGGTGTCCCCGGACGCGTTCGCCAGCACCAACCTTATTTTATGCGAGCCCACGGACAGATTCGTGAAACTTATTGGCGTTGACGAATAAAGATTGCCCGCATATTGCCCGTCGACATATTTTCTGACGTGTGAAGATCCCTGGCCCATCCACCAGTTCTCTACTTTAAACGCAACATCAAAAGGTTGCACGACATTAAGCCCGTTGCCGGGGTTAAGAATCTGGACAGAAGGTGGAAGACTCGCATTGTCACCGTATCGGACTTCCAGGGCGCCAAGCTTGGCGTTATTCTTGACGCCTGTAAAAATCACCGTTAAGTGTCCGTCCTCAACCATGATGTTGTCAAAATTTTCAATGAGCGCCGTGGCAAAGCCGGCCTTGGCGAACATATCGTAATTGACCAGTGAATACTGATTGTTCTCAACCGAAACGTTGAAGATGCGCTCGCCCACATTTTTATAAACCAGTTCAGCAAAGTGTAATGTGAGGTCATAAAGTCCGACACCGCCGACGGGAACGTTCATCGTGAAATTTCCGAGCAACTCGGTCTGATAAATGATATCCGATGTTGTGTTGGCAATCGACTGCGACGGTTTTGACGAAGCAATGCCCCCGCTATTGTAGTTGCTTGCCTGCCATTCAATGTCATTGATCTTGACTAGCGGACCGCCCAGATTGATCCGGATCAACGTTTCATCCATGGTAAACGGGGCGACGATAGCCGGGTTAATGGCCACGCCACTTTCATTCCTGACGTTGGCGATGGTCAGCGTGTTTTCAACGCCTACTCCAAGCGGCGAAGTGATCAGGTGCACCGTTCGCCTGTTCTCCTCCAGTGTAACAGACGAAATGCTGATACCATTATTGATCGTATAATTTGATTTTGTCACCGCCGAGGCGCCATCCAGCGCTTCATTGAACCGGACACTGACTTCCGTCGCTGAAAGCACATCCACCGAATAAATGTCGGGAGGCGTGATATCGGTAGAAATTCCCTGACCGATGAATTCAACATAATTCAGATCGAGAAAGTTGATCGCGCCTGGATTCTTGAACACAAAATACAGGTCATGGCGTCCGCCGGGATTGGTGATCGGAGCGGTCACCGTGGTCCAACGGTTTGCATTTCCCGTCACCGGGATCGGAGTGGTCGACAGCAGCGTGCCAGTCGGAGAATCGGCATGTACTTCAATTGTCCCCCCACCGGAAAGTGCCGAGAGCCGGTATGAAACGGAGTTAATATTCTGCAAATTCCGTTTTTCAAACGTGATGTAGGAGTTATGACTTAGCGCCCTGACCGAATAGAGCGCGCCACCAAGCTGATCGGTGTTTTCCATCAGCTTGGTGTTGTTCTGGGCATTGAAGAATTCTGCCTCCATCAACTTTGGATAGATCAGAATCTGGTCAAAAACTGTCAGACCATCCTCATCCGTATAGTTTACCTTGAAGCCATAATAGATGTTATCCTGTCCCTGTGCATCATGGCTTGTCGGGTCAAGAAAAAATACGCCATTGCACTGATTGAGGGTTAGACCGTCATGCGTGTGAGTAAGATGACCGAAGGCCGGAACCACATTGACATCGCTGCAACTAATCGAGCCATTATTCGTTGAGCCGTCATCCTGATCATTTACCTGAACCTGATAGTTGACATTATCTTCCCATGAAAACATCCCGCCGTCGGGAGGAAAATTGAATGCAATGGTTGCCGCGGTGTTGCCTGGATATACCGAAATGGTTTTAGAAGCTATTGCATCGTGGGTGTCCTTCACGCGAAGCTGCGCGTTGAACATACCCCTGGTCGTATAGGTAAACCCCGGGTTCGGCAGATTGGAATCCACGGTTCCGTCAGACTGAAAATCCCATTCGTAGGTTAACGCATCGCCATCGGGATCCGATGTGCCCTGACTGGAAAAATTGACCGTCAAAGGCAACGGTCCGGATATCTTATCAGCGCTCAGCGTAACCGTGGGCGCCTTGTTTGCATCGATTCCCGTATAATCCACGCGCACCAGCTTGCCCGTTCCTACATTATCCGGGCAGCATCCGGCTCCGTACTCCAGGATATACAGCTGACCATCCGGACCAAGCTTCATGTCGATGAAACCGGTTCCCGTGATCACATTTTCTGCAAACCTTTGATTCGACAGGATTGTGCCGTTCGCATCCATTTTCACCACCCAGATCTTGCTTGTATTAAAATCGTAGTAGAAAAATGACTGATTGAAATCAGAAGGTAATTTCTTCGGATTGGCAAGCGCTGAGTTGTAGTAATACCGGGGCCCGGCCAGGTAACATCCGTGAAAAAAATCCAACCAGGCACCCCGCGCCGGAGGAAGGTTAGCCGCACCCGTATTCCACTTTGATACATTCACCGGATTCGCGTGATCCCAGTAGAATGGTGGATTTGCATATGTATTTAAGTAGGGTTCATTCTTTCCGGACAGATAAGGCCAACCGTAATTTCCGGCTGTCTTGACAAGATTGATCTCATCCATTCCTTCAGGCCCTTTTTCGCTCTCAACATTGGCATCCGGACCTACTTCGCCCCAGAATAGCCAGTTGGTATTTGTTTTGTCGACAAAGATCTTGTAGGGATTCCTTGCTCCCATCACATAGATCTCGGGTCTGCCACCAACCCCTCCGGGGAAAAGATTTCCGCTGGGAATTGTATACGTGCCGTCGGGTTGAGGGGTAACGCGGAGAATTTTACCTCTCAGGTCATCGGTGTTGGACGAAGTCCGTTCCGAACTCTGATTCTTATCGGTCTCATTGAGGGCTGCATATCCCGTATGATTTGTATTGTCGCCAATGGCAATGTATAAATTGCCCTGCGCATCAAAGTCAAGATCACCTGCCGCGTGGAAATAACCATTGCGATCGCTCGTCCACTCGAGCATGACAACTTCCGAAGTCAAAACGAGCTGATCACCGCTCATGGTAAAGCGCGAAACGCGGTTCCTCGGTAGCGTGGGATGAGAATAATGAATATAGATAAAGTTATTGGTTGCGAACTGCGGATCGAAGGCAACACCCAATAATCCATCTTCCATGTCATGGAACACTTCCAGTACGCCGGCCGACACATTTGTTTGCGTCTGTGGATTATAAATAAACAGCTCGCCGTAACGGTCCACAATGAAAATGCGCCCATCCGGGGCAAATTCGAAATTGACTGAATTCTTCAGACCAGTTATCAATTCGACTTTCTGAAAACTGGTAGGTAACTGACCATAAACAACTGTTGAAAAGGCCAGATTGAGAAGGACGACTATAGTAAAACAAATAATAACCGCCAGTCGGGTAAGGGTCTTGAAAAATGTCATAAAAAGAAAACCTGTTTTATGTCTGTAGAAATCATCTCATAGATTCAATTTGCAAGCTTGTGCGGAGCCGGGAATCCCAAGGTACCGCCATGCTAAGGCAGTCCGGATTCATCCCAACGCGATATTACATGGCATTATTAGTGGACGTCGTCACTGCGGGAAAGTCCTCATATCGTTTGCTTGAATTATTCAGTGTCGTATTTTCAAGCCATAACTGTTTAAAAGTCCTTTCAAAACGAACCATGATATGATCAATGGCCAGGAATTCTTCGGCATAATTTCTCGCGTTCCGGCTCAGGTGCTGAAAATCTTCTGACAGTAGCGTGGCAATCCCATCTTCGAGTGCGGATTGGTCGTCAGCATGAACCAGCAAACCCATCTGATGTTTTGCAATAAGGCGGTGCAATGCGGAACCCTCATTCGCCGTCACAATGGCGATACCTCCTACGGCCAGGATGGCGCCGAGCTTAGACGGCATGACCAGGTCACTTGCGCTGCCTTTCTGGATTATCAGATGTATGTCGGCCATATTCAGGAACCGATTGAACTCCTCCAACGGCTGAAGGGGCAGGAAACAGACGTTATTCAATTCGCGCTGATGACAGATCTCGATCAATTTCTCCCTGTACGGCCCGCTGCCGCACAAAACGAACTTCACATGACTGTTCTTTCGATTTGATTCTGCGGCCCGGAGAATCGCTTCCAATCCTTGCTTCTCACCCATTGCGCCCGAGTAGAGAACGACCTTGTCAAATTCTGAAAAGCCGTATCTCCGCTTGATCTCTGCGCGATCCGCGATCGGGAAAAATTGCTGGACGTTAGTCCAGTTAGGAAACAAAAAAGTATTTCTTCCAGCCTTAGACGAAACTTTTCTCACCATCTCATCGGAGATACTGCTGACGATATCGGCATGATTCAATATCTGTTTTTCGGCCTTCAACAGCGTGTTCACCAGTGACTCCGATTTAATCATCTTCAGGTCACGTGCAGCCTCAATCTGGAGATCCTGGATATGATACAGTAATTTCGCGCCACGTAATTTCTTATATAACACGCCCAACAGTCCCACCTGGAAAGAAGGGGCTACTGCAATAACGAAATCAAATTTAGGATGGGCCAACAAGGTGATGAGACGGAACAAGGCAGATATAAAAAATGAAAAATCAAGGAGGATGCGCGTAAGTCCCGTCGGCTTTGCCGGAACATAAAGCGGGCACCTGTAAATCCTGATCCTGTGTCCGGAACTGTCAACAGGTGCTTCTTCATTCGAATAGAAAAACCGCTTTCGAAAATAAGGGCCCTGCACTTTCCAGAACGGGTAATAGGGATAGGCCGTAAGAACGCTGCAATCATAGCCCGTTTTCACTAACCAATTGATCATTTCTCCATTATACTTACCGATGCCGGTGAGTTCAGGGGAGAAATTGTAGCTTATCAGCAAAATTCTTTTCATAGGGATTTGGTTTGATTGGTCGGCGGAGATATAAACTGAAGTTCCATCGAGGATGAGGATTGATAGCTGTGCTTGCTATGCGAAGCGCCTCCGGTGTACGCGCGGAGGTCTCAAATGAATCAAGAATGATGGAACAGATTCCGGGATCTCCGAAAAAAGAAATTCTATTGCGGTTGCCAGATACGCTGGCTTTTAACAAAACTAATCCGAATGAATAGAAACAGAAGAAAACAATGATCAGTAAACCAAATAATGCTCGCCGATCTATTTCGCCGGAACCGAACGAAATAGTATTGAGCTTCATGAGCAGGGCGATCTCAAAGAAAAAGAGAACGGCGGAAACTTTACATTTCTTAAAAAGTGAGGAATATTTACAAATCATGCCAACAACACTTTACCTATTTACAATACATCCACTCAGGTAATTCAGAACCTTAAAACAGGTAGGCAGTTAGGAGACATTTGAGATTCGAAGGCTCAAGGTAGCACACGATTGCGCAGAAATGAGACAGCGATTTCAGATCAAGAAAGTCCTGCAGAATTAAGCATAACCCGATTATCCCGTGGGTTTTTCAGAACTCTTACACAGTGAGTTGAAGTTGGACAGAAATTTTTAGGGGTTCAATAGCCCTTTTGGGTCATTTTCAAAAGGAAATTGAACAAATACAAAACCTAAAACACATTTTTACAGTAGCATTAAGATTTCACAAAAGAACAGCTTTTGTTTTGAAAGCCGATGCTTGCCTCTCAATTTTAGAAACAATGTTTATATGAACGGATTTAATCTAAGCAACACTCACAGATCATTCGCATAAATAATATTCACTCATCGTGAAGATATGAATTATCAAAAACCGGTAACCTTCCTGCTGTATTTTTTCGTCCTCAGCTACATCGTATTTTTCTCTCCCGGGAGAACATCATCGGGCATTCAGATGCAGACAGTTCACCTGATACCATTTTCGAATACCATCCATTCCTACCATGCATTAACGGATCATTCTTTACAATCCAGGTTGTGGTTTACGATCTCGAATTTCATCGGAAATATCATTTTGTTCATACCCTTCCCAATTCTATTTCTGCGCCCTTTTGGTTCACACGATCGCAGATGGGTAGTTGGTGGCGGCGTGCTCTGCAGCTTCCTGATCGAATACCTGCAATTCACATTAAAGATAGGAGTAGCAGATATTGATGACTTGCTATTAAACACAACGGGAATATTTACAGGTATCTATTTATGGAAATTGCATACAAGAAAACACTCAACAGCATAGCCAGCCCTCAGCCAGTTGTTGACAAGCCACTGCTACACACCGACCTCTCGAAATTCAGCACCGGGGATTACAAAGGCGGGCCGAAGCTGAAGATGGTACTCTGGTACTTTGTGAACAATTACATCTTTGACAGCGCCTTCCCCTGGCCCTACAGATTAAAGAACTATCTGCTAAGACTATTCGGCGCAAGCGTTGGCAAACGCGTTGTCATAAAAACAAATGTCAGGATAAAATATCCGTGGAGGTTCAGGATCGGCAATCATTCGTGGGTCGGGGAATCATGCTGGATAGACAATCTCGATGAGGTTATAATAGGTGACAATGTTGCCCTCTCACAGGGCGCCTTGCTGCTGACCGGGAATCATGATTATTCAGACATAGCCTTTCCTTATCGTTTAGGTAAGATCATCCTCGAAGATGGCGTTTGGATCGGCGCAAAATCCATCGTGTGCCCGGGAGTGGTCTGTAAATCGCATTCCGTTTTGACGGTGAATTCCGTCGCCAACAGAGATCTCGAACCCTGGGGCGTATACTCCGGCCAACCGGCTGTCATTGTTCGCACCAGAAAATTTAAAAATGCATAATCACCCTCATATCGCTCGATCATGTGGACTATAACTTTAAACACAATATGGAAGCACTTAAAGTAAAAAACAGGGAAGGCTGTTACACCATACCTTCACCCAACGGAGAAAATTTTGACATCCCGGTGACCTACGACCCGGCTACCGATGTTTTTGTCAACATGAAAGACAAAGATCTCATCCGGAATTATTATCAGACCAATGGATACGTGATCCAGCGGGGTCTCATTCCGCCGGAACTATGCGATGCAGCGATGGCGGCATTCAAGAAGGAGGTAAAGCCATACAAGGGTTATCTCTACCGGCAGGCAAGCGGAAACCCGGAAAAGCATCTCATTAAAGACAATAACTACATGATCAACGCAGTGATGAATATCCAGGATCTGCAAAAAAACAAGTTCGGAGACTTTCAGAAGTTGGGAATGCAGATACTAACGCATCCAAACATGAGATCGGTCGTGCAGGCAATCATGCAGGAAGAACCGATCATTGCGCAAACCATGTATTTCGAAGGCAATCCGGCAACATGGCCACATCAGGACAAAGATTACCTGGATGCAAACAAGCCCGGAGCGATGGTGGCAGCCTGGATTGCGGTCGAGGACATTCACCCAGGGGCCGGCAGGTTTTATGTTTACCCAAAGAGTCACAAAATAGATATCGAAAAAATCGGAAAAAATCTGAATATCATACTGGACAGGGAAGCTTATAAAAAACTGGTTGTTGACACCATCAATGAACACAATCTGGAATGTCAGGCCCCCGCTTTGAAAAAAGGCGATGTGCTGTTCTGGCATGGCAAGACTATTCATGGGAGTTTAACAACTACGCAGCCGCAACATTCCAGGTCTTCATTTACCGTCCACTACATGCCTGTCTCAAGAACGCTTCTCCAGCTACAGGTTCGACAGAAGAAGTTGAATCTCCACGAGCTAAACGGCATGAAGGTGAACTTCCCGAAAGACCAGAATCAGGTAATCAATAAAATGATCTTTCTCTTCGAAACTACCTTTCCGAAACTATTCAGAAAAGTCAAAAGGCGCGCGATAGAATTACACAGCAAAAACTAGGGCAGGCTATTGGAATACATCCACCTCTGTAACGAAGCTATTGATCAGGCTTCACGGGATGTCCACTGTCCGTGCCAGGAGGCCGGAAGAAGAAACGCATGCGGATACATCGCTGAGATTACTCACAACCTGGTGAGCAATAGTGTTACGATTGATATCAGCGCCGTCGCAATTGAAACGCCGAACTGAGTGTTACTTCTCCGGAGATTCGTCTGGGCGGCCCGGGCTCTGTCCGGCTCCACGTAGATGATGTCGTTTTGCTGCAGATAGAAGTAAGGTGAATTAAGGATGTCCTTATCGTTAAGGTTTAACCTCACCGTCGTTCTGATATCGTTCTTTTCCCGGATCAGCAACACATTTTCGCGCTTGCCGAAAACGGTCATATCGCCGGCCAGCCCAAGGGCTTCAAAAATATTCACATTATCGGAGGGAATCAAAAAAGACGAAGGATTATTAACTTCCCCCAATACCGTTACTTTAAAATTCAAAAACCGAATATTGACAATCGGTTTTTTTACTTGCTCGTTCAGCTTTTCTACCAGTTTTTCCCTGGCCTCGGCCTTGGTGCTGCCGGCGAGTTGTATAGGACCGATGAGTGGGAAATCTATAAAGCCATTCTCGTCAACAAAGTAACCTGCATAATCCTCATCCCCCGCAGCATTATGTTGATTAAAGAGCATATTGGATTCTATACTCAGGCTTGTAACGGTAATATTGAGGAGGTCTCCTGACTGAATTGTTACACCGGATTCGTGCTTCACCGGAGTCCTGGTTTCCGGCACATTTCCGAGATTGCTCAGGTATGTGATGTTCCGGGTGGGCCCACAGGAAAAGATCAGAAACAGCAAAAGAACAAAGGAATAATTACGTCTCGGAGGGAACATGGTCTTTTTATCAGGATTGGAACACTTCAGGGAATTCAAGTTTAATGATCAATCATCATGAAAATATTATCCAGTAAGTAAGCGGTTAAACGGTGGGCCTGTCACCGGGACATCCGGCAGCTTAAGAAGTTTCACCTTTCTCATAACTCTCTTTGAAAAGTTGAATTTCCCTACGCAAATTTTCATAATCTTTTTCGGATACGTCGTCCAGCTTAAACTTCCATTTGTAGACTTTGTTCACAACAAACTTATGGCCGCATTTCGGGCAGTACGTTTTAATGGTATCCTGGTCATAAACCGCCAGGGTTTGAAAATTGTGCCTGCAGAAGAACGCTTTCAATGAAGCCATAAATTTTCCCATGCCTGTTCCCGATTTAATGATTGATGATCTGCATGAAGTCCCCGGAAGCTCTCACCATAAGCATTGAACGTTTTACTAAATATAAAACATTGGCCACCACAAAATCCAAAAAAGTCAGTACGCGTATATTCCTGCGCAGGAGCTAAATGCTATAATAGCAATTTTTAGTTGATTTTGGACCAATATTAAATCAAAACTTTTTACCCTGTCCCATCTGAGAACACTTCCAAAAACATATGATCGCTCTAAGTTTGACCGATGCCTGATCCAATCATCGGATGCCTTCGGCGCAAAATGAATTCCGAAACCTTCTGATTCCAAAGCGACCACGATCCGGACTGGCGACGAACGGCGCCGCAATCACGCAACGACTTCAACCGGAACATGCTTCATTTTCAAATACAGTCAGATTACGCCATGAAGCCGTCTGTCAGGCACGATTTGCCCTTGCTCTCTGATGCTCCACGTCCGGTAGGAAACCGGTGACAATACCAAGAAGCGGTAAAAAGGCGCAAACCCTGAAAACAAATCCGATGCTGGTATGGTCAGCAAGATTGCCCAACAACGCGGAACCAAGGCCGCCCATTCCAAACGCGAGTCCGAAAAAAAGGCCGGCAATCGTTCCTACTTTGCCGGGAAAAAGATCCGTCGCATAAACAAGGATCGCCGAAAAGGCGGAAGCAATGATCAGGCCTATGATCACCGCGAGCACGACCGTCCAGAACAAACTGGCATAAGGCAGCAACAGCGTAAACGGAGCAACCCCAAGAATGGAAAACCAGATAACGTATTTGCGACCAAACCGGTCCCCGATCGGACCACCAATGATTGTCCCCAAGGCAACGGCAGCCAGGAATGCGAACAGATATATCTGTGATTGTTCTGCAGTAATCTGGAATTTATCGATCAGAAAAAAAGTAAAATAGCTCGTCATGCTCGCCAGGTAGAAGTATTTTGAAAAGATGAGCACCAACAGGATACCGAGCGCGGCTCTCACGCGCCCTTTCGAAAGCACCGGTTGTGCACTTGCCCCGCCTGGGGTATGTTTCGTTGGTTTCAGGTGTAAATTCCGACCATACCATTGTCCCACCTGCCATAGCAGGATCATTCCGATAAGTGCGGCTACCGAGATCCATCCTACCCCCTGCATGCCATAAGGCATAACGATCAGCGCCGCCAGCAGCGGCCCCAGCGCACTGCCCGCGTTGCCTCCTACCTGAAAAATAGATTGTGCGAGACCCTTTTTCCCACCTGAAGCCATGTGGGCAACCCTTGATGATTCGGGATGAAAAACGGACGATCCCACTCCGATCAAGCCAACTGACAGCAACAGGAAGCTGAAGCTACCGGCGACCGACACCAGGAACAATCCCGTGAAGGTAAACCCCATCCCGATCGCCAGCGAGAACGGAAGCGGCTTTTTATCTGTGTATAACCCCACAAATGGCTGGAGAAGAGACGCGGTGATCTGGAAGGTCAGCGTGATCAGTCCAATCTCAGTGAAGGACAACTGAAAGTGGTCCTTGATCAGCGGATAGACCGCCGGTATTACAGACTGCATCATATCATTGAGAAAATGACCGATGCTGATAGCAAATAAGATTGAAAAAACCGTCTTGTTAACGGGTGCTCTTGACGCTGTTTCAGCTGACACCTCTGAATCTGATCTCATAAATATTCCTGCGCGAATATAGTGTAAAAACAACACGCCCATTGGAGCCGTTTGTTCCCCCGTGCCACACATCAACCCGCATCCGCGACCTCAATAAACGCGTAAGCAGTTGAGTCGACACGACCCTCACAACGTCATATCGACTCATCCACGAGATACAGAATCGACTCATAGTTCTCCCGGACTGCTTCCGACATTGCCATCTCACACGTTCTGGTAGATGAATAGTACCCGTCGTATTTCTTTTGTCGTACTTCCGCTGCTTCCGGATTGGTGGCCGAGGCGGTAAGCTCAGGGAAAAACATTCCGCGGTCACCTGCCATACCGCAGCAACCGGCGTGTGTCGGAATGGTAACCTGCTCCGCGAATTTCCTGGCAATCTTAAAAAACTTGTCTTCCGTCTTCATTTTCTGCAGGGAGCAGACAGGATGAAGAACAATCTCTTTCTTCCGCACGGTAACTTTCGCGGCGGGGATCACCATGTCATGCAGGAAGTCAACACTGTCCATGATGACAAGTTTGTCAAACTTCAGTTTATTCTCCTCGTCCAAAACCGGCCGCATGCGCTGCAGGGTATAGGCGCAGGAGCTGACGTCGATCACCACCGGATAAGAACCTTCTTTACTGGATTGCCATAACTGTTTTAAGATCTTGTTCGCAGTATACCGGTGAGCGTCCTTAAAGCCTTTGGAAGAAAAGATCTGTCCACAGCAACCAGCTTCAAGATCGTTCAGAATAACGACCCCGATATCTGCTTTTATACAGATACTCATAAAGGTATCCAGTGCATTTTTAGTCTTTCCCTGGTAAGTGCCCATGGCCCTCGAAATGCAGGCGGGGAAATAAACCACCTTGATACCCTGCTGCGAAAGGGCCTCCCTGTTCCTCAGTCCCGAGAGACGGGGCGGGCGGGTAAAGTAGTTCGACCACAACGGAATTGCCGGGATCAACCTTCGAAATGTTCCGGTTAACCGAAGCATGGTATTCTTTCCGAAGACAGCATTCATTGCCAGGCCCGCCTTTAAACCAAGACGCATGAGCCAGGCTGCCGCTTTGAAATTCCTGGCGACCCACAGCGCCATGCGATTGGCGGAGGCCGTGTGATTTTCATTCCGCAAGCGCTTGATCAAATCTCCGGTATCGATATCCACGGGACATGCTGTTGCACAGAGGCCATCCACGGCACACGTGTCAATCCCGTCGTATTGATATTGTTCCAGGAGCAGCTTATACTTCGCTTTATCCTTTTGCTTTTCCAGATTCTTTAACACCCTGCGAATGACAATTCTGCGCCGTGGCGTAGTCGTGATATCACGACTTGGACATTTGTGCTCACAATACCCGCATTCAATGCACCGGTCGACTTCTTCCTCAACAGTCGGAAGTCCTTTCAGGAATTTAATATGCGCATCTTTGTCGTCATTAATAATGACACCGGGGTTGAGCAAGCCCTGGGGGTCGACTGCATTCTTGATCCGCCTGAGGATCGCATACGCCTCGCCGCCCCATTCAGTTTCGACAAAGGGAGCCATGTTGCGTCCTGTGCCATGCTCAGCCTTCAGCGTTCCATTGTATTTCTCCACGACCAGTGTGATCACCTCTTTCATGAACCGGTCATAGCGCAAGATCTCATCTTCAGTATTGAAGGATTGCGTTACGACAAAATGGATATTGCCGTCTTTCGCATGCCCGAAAATGATGGCGTTGTAATATTCGTATTTGCGAAAGAGCATTTGAAGATCTGAAATGGCATCCCCCAGAAGTTCAACCGGAAACGCGATATCTTCCAGTATCACAGTAGTTCCGCTTTTGCGCACTGCGCCAACGGCGGGAAAAAGACCTTTGCGAACTTTCCAGAAAAAATCCTGCTCTTTGGGATCCCTCGTAAAAACAGGCGCATTCAGCAGAGAAAGTCCGGAAGATGAAATGAGAAACTGTTTAACACGTTCGTCCAACAGATCCGGCGAGTCTTCCTGGAATTCTATGAGCAAAGCGGAAGCTTCCTCCGGTAAGGTCTTCACAACGGAGGGCATGCCAGGCATATGCTCGACGGCATGTAGCGAAGCCCTGTCCATTAATTCCACCATCATGGCGCCTGCCTGCGTGAGTGGAACAATAGCCTGGCAGGCAGCGTAGATCGTTGGAAAATAAAGTAAGGCGGTAGATTTGAATGGATAGTCCGGAACGGTGTGAAGAACCGATTCGGAAATGAACGCCAGGGTACCTTCGGCGCCGATCAAAAGATGGGCGAGGATATCCAACGGGTGTTCGTAGTCCACAAATGCATTCAGCGAATACCCGATGGTCGTCTTGGTCAGGTATTTCTTCCGGATCTTATTGTAAAGATACTGATCGGCAAGAATCTGATCCCTGATACTGTTGAGGTTTTGGCAAAGGCCGGGACAATCCTTTTCAAATCTCAGATAGTCATTGCGATCTCCGGTATCAAACATCTTTCCATCCGGCAAAATAAAACGGATGGACTTCATGGTATGGTATGAATTCAGTTTCACGCCGCAGCACATACCGCTGGAGTTGTTCGAGAGTATGCCACCCATCATCGCGGCACTGATACTGGAGGGGTCCGGCCCGATCTTGGTTCTGTACTTTCGGAGCTGCGCGTTCACCATCGCTCCCGTAATCCCCGGCTGCACCCTCACCAGGGCGCCATCGTCTTCCACCCTGATCCTGTTCCAGTACTGACTGAGATCGACCAGTATTCCATCCGTTATCGATTGTCCGGAAAGGCTTGTTCCCCCGGCACGGAAAACGATCGGGACGTTGTGGCGGACAGAGAACTGAAAGAGTGAAATGATTTCATCTTCACTGACAGGCTGAACGACGGCCTTCGGCAACAGATAATAGAAGCCCGCGTCCGAGGCAAATGATACGAGGTCAATATACCTGGTTCGAACCCTGCTGGCGGGCAATATTTTTTCTAATGCTTCCTTCAAAAGTCCAATTGATTGAGTGATTAAAGATCCTTTCTTCTGTCAACATCCGAATTTGGCGGGACAAAGGTCATGTAAAAGTAATGGATGTGCCAAATAACAAAAAAGACGAATCAGCACCAAAAATCAGGCAAATGGCCAAATGCGGAATAAGGAGGAACAAGGGATGTTGCGGTTGCCGTTCATAAGCCTGGGGGCCATTATGTGTATCTGTGAAATCTCCGGCGATATCAGGCGGAATGCATGAAGGAAAATTTGTTCTGATGGCATTTCTCAGGGTGCTGGGCCTGAGGCGCTTACTGCACATTTGACCTGTCAAATGGCTGACGCGGTCCACATGGCATGAAACTTTCCGAACCATTTTTATGATGAAATATGACTTTTACATAGCCGCTTTGGGCGCTTCCGCGGGAGGATTAAAAGCCCTTCATGATTTCTTCAGCCGCGTGAGCGATAGTCAGGGGATCGCGTATGTGGTTGCATTGCATTCCCTGCGGGATGCTAAAAGTCACCTGAAGGAAATTCTCTCCAGAATAACGCGTACCGAGGTCACTGAAATAACCCAGAGAATGAAGGTCCTTCCAAACAAAATTTACGTCCATCCACCGGGAATGAAAGTCTCAATTAAAGAAGGGATTTTTATTCTAACCGAAAGAGATCCTGAGGAGAAAATCAACAAGACCATCGATCATTTATTTGTTTCTATAGCGGAAGATGCTGGTGAGAAAGCTATCGGAATAATCATGTCAGGAACAGGTTCGGATGGCACCGAGGGCTTTAAGGCCATTGAGGGTAAGAACGGAACCACGATCGTCCAGAATCCGGACACCGCCGAATTTGATGGCATGCCCCTGCACTCGATCAGATATGACCATCCGGATCACATTTTAAATCCCTTGGAAATGCCCTCCTTTATCGGGCAGCTGTTGCAGCGCCGAGCCAAGGGGAGCCAGGATGAAAACACGTCAGCGTAAAAAGCAGACCGCCTTCAGGCGGAGTGCCTCCCTGACAGGTCGGTTATTGTTCACGGTAAGGATACAATTTCTCAACCGCTTTGTAGACGGGCGCACCGGAATTTTGATTTATGGATTCCTTTGTATTAGTTTAGTCACCTTTTCAAGTCAAGAAAATTGAAAAAGCCATTCCCGATAGTCCTGATTGCGATCCTTCTGCTCAACGTAATGGGCTACTATGGAATATTTCCGGGCCTGCAATATCAGAATGATGTTGCCATGAAGAAACGCCTGGACTCCGACCGCTACAATGAATCTCATACCAACACGATTTCCATACCATTGTCAGTGCCTTAACCAGCGCACGCGGAAGAGGGCTATGCCAATTACAACCCCCTATCATTAAATTACTCTCCGTAATCATGAAAAAGCTATTCTACACGGGTTTGATCGGTCTGGGACTTTTTGAAATACTCAACGTCTATTTCATCATGCCGATGCCGGGAAGCCAGCGAATGAACAGCATCGATGTGGCCTATTTTCTATACGCGCACCGATGGTATTTCAGGATCGCTTTTGGCCTGCTGATCGTGGCCGGCAGCACACAGGCCTTCCGGGGAAGGCGTGCATGGATCCCCCTTGCCGCACTGGCGCTCGTAATCCTGATCATCTATCAATTTAATTTCAGCATGACCGCAGATCACATGTTTCTGCAGCCTGAGAAGGTCGATTTCCACTCCAGGGCTGAAAATACACTCAGCGATAGCAGCATCGTCGTGGCTGTGAATTTTGATGGCGATGCGAGAGCCTATCCTGTCCGTTATATTCAATACCACCACCAGGTGCGGGATACAATCGCAGGCAAACCCATCATGGTGACCTACTGTAACGTTTGCCGTACCGGCCGGGTATACGAACCTTCTGTAAATGGTAAGCTTGAAGATTTCAGACTTGTGGGAATGGATCACTTCAACGCCATGTTTGAAGACCGAACAACAAAAAGCTGGTGGCGGCAATCAACCGGTGAAGCGGTCACCGGGACACTGAAAGGCATGGTCTTGCCGGAGGTGGAATGCAGTCAGCTTACGCTTAATAAATTTTTCACACTTCACCCTTTCGGCAAAGTAATGCAGGCAGAAACATCCTCCGTCGCCAGCTACGACACCCTGGGAAAGTTTGAAAAGGGGAAAAGCAAATCTACACTCACCCGTACGGATACGCTCCCGTGGGAAGATAAGTCGTGGGTTGTCGGCATTCAGATCAAAGACAAGGCAAAAGCCTATGACTGGAACGACCTGAAGGAAAACCGCATCATCCATGACAAGATCGGATCCACGTCAATTGTTGTCGCAATCGCCGATGACGACCAAAGCTTTGCCGCATTTGAACGCCGGGATGAAGATATGTTCACCATCAGAAATGATTCATTGATCAGCAAGGAAGCACAGTTTGATTTCGCAGGACGCGGACATCATGGTAAAAACCTGAAATCCGTAAAAGCATACCAGGAATTCTGGCACAGCTGGAAAACTTTCCACCCGGATACCGGAATCTATAAAAAGTAATAGGATCGTTGACAGATCAGATGGTCACATTCGGCAAGCCACGAAGCGCCTCCGACAAATTGCCAGGAATATTCTCCATGATCAACTGCAGGATATTCTTCAGGCCGCTGTAGCTCTCTGGTTTTGTCATCAGGCAAAGTGCACCATGTTGCGCCGCCAGGTCGATATCTCTTTTGCTCGACGAAGTCGAATACATGATGACTGGAATTCTCATCAGGGGCGCCTGTGATTTTATCCATTTCAAGCAATCCCACCCATTCAAAACGGGCATGTTGATATCTAAAAAGATCACATCCGGTTTCCGTTCATCCGGATCGGACAGCAACGCGATGGCACTCCTTCCATTCTCCGCAGTCCTGCAGACAACACCGCGATCCACTTCACTTAAAGCTTCACAGAACATGCCAATATCATCAGCATCATCATCGGCTAAAAAAAAGATTGTCGCAGCGTTCATTGGATATTAAATACTGAATTCTTCCTGGAGGACGGGCAAAGTGATGGTGAAAGTGGAGCCCTTGCCGACGGCACCGGAGGCAGCAATGGATCCCTGATGACGCATGACAATCTTCCTGCAAAGCGCGAGACCAAGGCCAGTACCTTCGTACTTGTCTTTGGAGTTAAGCCTGGTAAAGGTGTTAAAGATATTTTCAGCATGCTCAGGTTCAAAACCGATACCATCGTCGGCAAGTTCTATCCTGACATATTCTTTTTGCGCGCTACTATATTTTTCAGCACTTATGGAAATTGTCAGCTGCTGATCGGGTTTGGAGAACTTCAGGGAATTATTGATAAGATTATAAAACAACTGATAGATCAAAATATTCGCACCTTCTATCACCGGTAATTCCGCGATATCAAACACAGCGGACTTATGATGGATCAGAATTTCAAGATCATTCGTGATTTCTTTGATGGTCCTGTTCAGATCCACTTTTTCAATTTTCTGTTCAATTGAATTCATGGTGGAGTACAGCAGTACGCCGTCGATCATCGAAGACATCCTGTTTGCCGCGCTTTGAACTTTCTCGATATAATTCAGTTCGCGATCCGTCAACCTGCTCTGCGCCTCCTCCCTGATCCGGCTTGCAAAAGTCTTAATCTTTCTCACCGGTTCTTTAAGATCATGACTTGCCACGTGCGCGAATTGTTGCAGATCTTCATTGGAGCGCTCAAGCTGCATGGTTCTTTCGCGAACAAGCTTTTCGAGCATCTCTTCACTTTCCCTCAGCTTGAATTCACTGAGCTTTTGATCATGTATATCGATACCCACTCCGACAAATCCGATAAATTCACCGTCCCGCAAAAAACGGGGGGATCCTTTAAAGTAGAAATACCGGTAAACACCGTCATATCTCCGGAGCCTTACTGCCGGCAGGGTATAATGTTTTCGTTCCCGGAAAGCGGGAGCATAAATTTCAAGAATTCCGGGAACATCGTCAGGATGCACAATTCCATCCCAGGCTCTTCCCAATGCATCCTCGTAGCGCTGACCGGTGTAGTCGAGCCATGTCTTATTGAAATAACTCATGCTGGCCTCGTGCGTCGGCTCGACAATGTACACGATCATGGGTGATTGATCCGCAAGACTCCGAAACCTTTCTTCACTCTCTTTGGAGGCCAGCTCCGCTTTCTTACGCTCCGTTTGATTCTGACTGACGCATCCAAATCCCATGTTCTCTCCGGTGATGCGGTCCTTCATCAGAAAAACATTCCATGTCATGGGAACTATCTCACCGTTCTTAAAATTCCGGAACCATGTATCGCCAGACCAGCTTCCATCTTTCAGTACCTTCGGCAACACAAAAGATTGAACATACTCTTTCTCTTCCGCGGGAAAATAGTCCAGAATATTCGTTCGCCTCACTGAATCAGACCCGTTCAGACCGATCATTTTCTGGCCGGCTTCATTCACAAAAACCGCATTGCCATCCAGATCAGAAATGCCGATGAAGTCATGGCTGTTTTCGATCAAAGCAATTTGCTTGAGCTGCTCAATTTCAGCGCGTTTTCGCTCGGTGATATCCTGCAAAGTGCCGTTAAACCGGTAAGCAACTCCCTTGTCATCGAACCACGCTCTTCCTACCGCTCTTACAAACTTTTCTTCGCCGGTAACCGTGTGAACAATGGTATATTCCGTATCATATTTTCCTCCAGACGAAAATTCAAGGGCAGTTTGAATAGCGCTCGTAACGCGTGGACGGTCCGAAGGCTTGATTGCCTTGATTGCACTTTCCAGGATCGACCCATCCTCATTTTCCAGTCCAAACCATTCCTTTAAACGATCATTCCCCGAAAGCTTGTTTTGCAGCGGATCATAGTCCCAGGTACCAAGCTCAGTTGCCTCAATGGCAAAGTGTAAAAGATCCTTACTCTCTTCCAGTTGGCGCTTCGCAACGACCTTGTCCGTTGTCTCTATGCAGGTAACAAAAATGCCGGATGCCATCCCGGATTCATCCTTTACCGGACTGTAACTGAACGTCCAGTAAACATCTTCAATGGCAGCGTTGCGAAAGATGGGGATCAGCTGATCCTCACTCCAGCTTGCATCACCCCCTGAAAGAATCTCATCAATCAAAGGCTTAATGATATGCCATATCTCTGGCCAGACTTCCTCTCCGCGTTTACCCAATGCGAACGGGTGCTTACCATCATTACCCAGACTCGGACGATAAGCATCATTATAAAAGCAAACTAAATCGGGACCCCAAAACAGGAACATCGGGAACCTTGAATTCAGAATGATGCTCAGGGTTGTCAGCAGACTTTGTGGCCATTTTTCAACAGGACCCAAGGATGTCTGAGACCAATCAAAAGCCCGGGTCCGCTCCCCCATTTCCCCGCCTCCGGATAAAAAGCTTATTTTGGACTGAGGTACATCTGACACCGCGTTTTGATTCATTAAATAAGATTTGAAAATAAACAATTCGTCCAAGAAAAATATATTGGACCAATCAATAATTCATCGACATCACACGATTTTCCGGACCTCAGTGATCTCAATGAATAACAATGGTGTCTCAAATTATACCGGATCATGCAACATTAGTTTTTAGGTAACCAGCAAACGACACAAGGGAAATGCCTGACATATTTTGAGAGCAGCGCATGGACCTTAAGTAGGAAAAAGCTCGCAAAGTAAGGAATTTCAACCAATGAATTTGACTGAGCATCCGTTTTTTGCGAGTGCCTTCGTGAAGCGACCTTAGCTGCTTCGCAGGAAACAAACGAAGGTTCTTTGAGACTCCGGAGAACGGGTTGAATGGCAAGATAATCGCGGATGGCTACACGCTGTGAGTAGTGAATTTATCCCGGTTTGCGACTGAGAATATTTATCCACACCACGTCCAAAACCGATCGAACCAACAGCAACGTGATGAGGACGAAGTGACTGCTGCATTGCACCGCCTCCAAAAATAGACAAGTACCCATAGTCCATCCGTGCCCGCCATCATAGCTCACCCACCGCCGGGTGCCTATGGATTGGTGCAGGAACGGAAATTATCATGTCACGGTAACTTTCAAACGCGATGGCGGACAACAATGAGCTTCACTATTATTCAGGTCTTAGCGGCATTCAACTTCCGGTCCCGAAATACAAATTTCCCGAAGAATACCAAAAGGCAAGTCGCCTCGCATACTACGCAACGCACTTCAATAGTCTTGAAGTAAACAGTTCTTTTTATAAGATACCAATGCCGGTCACGATCGCTCGGTGGAGCGCATCCGTGCACGATGATTTCAGGTTTACTTTCAAACTTTTCAGGGAGATCACGCACACAAAAGAATTGAAATTTGACGCCTCGTTGGTCTCCGGGTTCCTTGACGTCATTTCACATATTGAAATGAAAAAGGGATGCATTCTCGTACAGTTTCCTCCCGGGTTAACCCATGAAGGCACGCACCATCTGCAGCGAATCCTGGATTCACTTAGAAATCATGACCCGGGCCGTAGCTGGAATGTGGCGGTTGAATTCCGTCACAAGAGCTGGTATACTGAGGAGACCTACGAAATGCTCGATGCGTATGGCTGCGCCTTAGTCATGCACGATATGCCGGCTTCGGCATCCCCTTTCGACGTGATTGATTCAGCGTTTGTGTATGTGCGGTTTCACGGTCCCACAGGCAACTACCGGGGAAGCTACTCCGATCTGTTTTTGCAGGAGTATGCCGAATACATTCAGGGCTGGCTACAAGAAGGAAAAAAAGTCTACGTGTATTTTAACAATACGGCTGGCGAGGCGTTTAACAACCTCACCACGTTAAATCGGTATATTTCAGGACTTGGCCGATGACCCCAGACTCCGACCCCTGATGCGCTCTGAATACCTCCTTTTAAAATTGATCCAGCGCGCTTAACGCGGCCTCCTTTGAATTCCTGTTTTTCACCATCTCGTCGCTGACGATCGTCCCGTCCCTGAAGGTGATGATGCGTTTCGCGAAACGTGCAATATCCGGTTCATGCGTGATCATCAGAATGGTCTTCCCCTGATCATTCAACCTCACAAAAAGGTCGGCAATATCGAGTCCCGATTTACTGTCAAGATTGCCCGTGGCCTCATCCGCCAGAATGATCGCCGGATCGTTTACCAACGCCCTCGCGATCGCTACCCTTTGCTGCTGGCCGCCCGACATTTCGCTCGGTTTATGCGTCAGTCGGTCGCCAAGGCCCACGCGCTCCAGGGCTTGTTGCGCGATCTCCTCCGGATGCTTATGCCGTTCCGAGCGGTCATAGATCAGTGGCAGCTCAACGTTTTCGATCGCGGTCTGACGCGGCAACAGGTTAAAACTTTGAAAAATAAATCCGATCTTCTGATTCCGGATATCCGCCAGCGCATTGTCATCCAGGTCATTCACATACACACCATCCAGGTAATATTCACCGGATGATGGCTTGTCCAGACACCCCAGGATATGGAGAAAGGTCGACTTGCCGGATCCCGAAGCACCCATTACCGCCACGAATTCGCCCTCCTTGACGGTAAGATCCACCGCGTGAAGGGCCTGAACTTCTACCTCGCCGGTTTTGAAAACCCGGGATATCTTCTTTACCTCGATCACTGCATGCTGATCCATCATTGTTTCAAATGAAGCATTCATAACGACTGATTTGAGTTACTGTCATGAATGACAGTTTGGATGAACCTGACAATATTCTTCCCTGTTACGGGTGAATACCGCGAAGAATCAATCCAAATCAAATTCTTTATGACTTCATTTCTGATGACCACAGTTCCGTTCTTGAATGACTTTCGTCAGATGGGAACGCAGAAAAAAAGGCTTCTATGATCAGGTGATAGAAACACCGATGAGCTTACCGATACCGAAAGTGATGGCTGCGGCGGCCAACCCAAAAAACACCTGCCGGAACCCGGAATACCATACATTCTTTCCCGTGAACAAGGTGATGGCGGCACCGATCAGAAAAAGTCCAACAGCGCTGAAAGCCACACTGAAAGCCACAGCTTTTATTCCATCGATTAAGATGAAAGGAAAGACAGGAATTACGGCGCCGATGGCAAACAGAATGAAAGAATAAATGGCCGCCTCCATGGGCGATCCCTTTAATTCCTCCGGATTGATCCCCAATTCTTCCTTTACAAGCACCTCATGCGCATAGGTTTTGTCTTTCATGATATCTTCAGCCATCCGATGTGCCTGATCTTCGGGAATGCCTTTGGCAATGTATATGAGCGCAAGCTCTTTCTTTTCACCCTCCGGATTGGTTTCGAGTTCCTCCATCTCTATCTGCATTTGATTTTCATACAACTCCTGAGAACTCTTGACAGAAATCCATTCACCGAGCGACATCGACAAGGCGCCGGCGAGCAAACCGGCAATACCTGCCAGCAACACGCCTTCCTGAGCAGCGCTGGCACCGGCGACACCCATGACAAGGCTGAAGTTGGAGATCAACCCATCATTGCCGCCAAGCACGGCGGCGCGGATTGCATTGCCGCCCACGGAGCGGTGCCTTCTTTCAAATCTCAGCAGCTGCGGGCCGGTGACCTTCTCTTCTTTTTCAAGAATGGCACGAAGGATGTTGACGTGCGCGGCTTCTCCGCCAGTCAAGGGCAATTTACTCCTCTGTTTCTGAGTCACTACGGCGCTGGCAATGCTTCGTTCCGTATCCATCAGTGAACCCAAAACATAATTATACCCGAAGATCCTGCCGATGGTATTAATTGTTTTAGCCCGCCAGGAAGGACTCAGCACATCTTCAATTCTAATATTTTCCTTTCTGGCAAATGCCGCTGCATGACTTTTTTCAATGTCGCTCATCTGCCGGAACACATTCGCGATGGTCACATCCGCCTCGTGCCGGGCAAGCTGCTGATACAGGTACCATGCGTCTATTTCGGTTTGAATGTTTCTATTTTTCATGGATCGTCGGATGAAGTGGCTGAACACGTGTTTTGGTTGGCAGGTCAATTATTTGCGCGGGGCGCTGGTCTGGTGATAAATATAAAGTACAGGGCAACGAACAGGGTGACCGTTGCAGTGGTAAGAAAGGCAGCCGTCGCACCGAGGTGGAACCAGATAAGACCGGTAAAAAAACTTGCCAGCAACGTGCAAATGCTTTGAAGTCCGGAATAAGCTCCAATAGCAGTCTCAGTATCTTTCCGTTGCGTGATGTTGGAGATCCACGCTTTTGATATGCCCTCTGTCGCAGCGGCGTAGAAGCCGTACACGAAGAACAGTCCGAAAAAGCCGTATATACTTTCATTGAACGACATTCCGAAGTAAACGACCGCAAAGAGCACCAGTCCGATAATCAGTATAGTTTTAAGTCCGACATTATCAGCAATGATCCCAACCGGAAAAGCAAGCAACGCGAAAATAAGGTTATAAAAAATGTAAATTCCAATGACCACTGTATCGTCCAGGCCGGATTCTTTTGCCTTCAGCAACAGAAACACATCCGAACTGTTAAACATGGCAAAAATGAGCAACCCGACAACGACCTTTCTGTATTCCTTTGGGCTTTCCTTCCAATAACGGAGAAATGAAAAAAAGGAAGTTCTGTTAGCCGACCGCTCCCGCTGCGGACCTTTTTCCTTCAAATAAAGCGTGGCGAAGACGGCCAGCAGTCCGGGAAGAAAGGCAATATAAAAAAGCACTTCATACTGATCGGGATACAAATACAGATACAGCAGCGCCAGGGAGGGTCCCAATACCGCGCCGATCGTATCCATCGAGCGATGAAAGCCAAACACTTTTCCCTTGCTCAGAGCGGTTGCCTCATCCGAGAGCAGCGCATCCCGCGCGCCGGTCCGGATCCCTTTGCCAAAACGATCAATTGTTCTGGCAAAAAAGATCCAGACAGGAAAGGCGAACATGGCCATCATCGGTTTGGAGACAGCACTTAAGGCGTATCCAATCCGTACAAATGGAACTCTTCTGCCGGAAACGTCCGACAGTTTTCCGAAATAACCTTTGCTCAATCCCGCCGTCGCTTCGGCAATACCTTCGAGTATACCAATGAGAAGGACCGAAAAACCGATGGACCTTAAATAGACGGGCATGACCGGATACAGCATTTCGCTGGCAGTATCCGTCAACAGGCTGATGACCGACAAAATCCAGATGGTGCGGGTAATATACTTCACGGTTGTTCAACTCAAAGAAACGGAAAAGTGCGCAATCACTTTGATTTCGCGCCCACACAAATCCAGGATCTTCCAATCACCCTCAATGGCTCCTGATTTCAACCCACATGGAATTAATTATTATTTTTAACAAATGGTGGACACGTCTCCATCATTTCTATACGCTAACATGAAGAATATGCGCCACGTTGTGCTCCTTACCCTGACATTGCTGTCTTTTCCCGCCAGCGCCCAGTTCATCGATCATTTCGAGGGCACAGGAGCCCCGAAAGGATGGGTGTCGGTAACCGGCGACGGTGGGGCTACCATCGACTTCCGGCAAAAGAATGGCATCGCCACCCTGTATGTAGATGCCACGAAAGACAAGCTGAATATCTGGTGGGCGCTGACACGTCAAAGGATATCGGGACTGGATATGAAAAAATTGATCCGTCCGGAATATGAACTGCGCGTGGAAGCGAGGATCCGCGTCAGTCATGCGCCCCGCCGCGTAAACCTGCATGTTAACCATCAGCGCACAACGGACTTTCACAGCCACCTGATGGAATTCGATATCCCGGACACTATCAACTGGCATACGATCAGCATGACCACCCGCGACTTTGAAACCCAAATGGGTGACTCTATCAATGCCCACCTGGCGCTGATGGACTGGGGCCTCGGGAAATACCGTATTGACTTCGATTACTTCAAGGTCGATGTTGTAAACCGAAACTCTGTTGGAAGGGACATGGGAATGCCATTGCCCTATCATCCTCCGCTCGCGGACCCGGCCAGCTTCCCCATACAGGTAGTCGTGGCCCAGGATGCGATCATCGACAAACAATATGCTGACAGAAACTTTAACAACTGGCACACCCGCGAGCCTCCTGCAGCGCCCATCAATGTTCTTTCGGTGAATGGAACACAGATCATCATCATGCGGTGGGATATGAATTTTCTGAAAGGAAAAAAAATAAAACGCGCAGGTTTGCTGGAGCTGTCTCCCCACAGCATGCAACGATCATCCGATTTTGAAAAGGATTTCGGAATGATACGGATCACCGAGATTGTTGGCGGCGATCCTGCCTGGAACGAGAAGACCATCACCTATGATGGCTTAAGGGGAAGCCAGTCATTTGAGCGTGTCATCAACACGCAAATGATCATCGACGATAGTGTAACCTGGAATAAACATAACAAAGTCCTCTTCACGATATCCCAGCCCGTTATGCAGAGACTGATTGATGGAACAACGAAGGGTATTGCCATCCTTCCGCTGGGAGCAGTCAATGCGTCGTTCTATTCCAGGGAAAACGCGGAAGAAATCAGACCAAGACTCTACATGGAGGTTTGGGATTAAAGAAAGTAAAAAAGTAAAAAAGTAAAAAGTAATTAGTAATCAGGCATTGGAAATATTTAAGATTTTAAAGTTTAAAATTGAAAAGGAGGTTCCAAGATCTTAATAGGGTCTAAATCTTGAATCTTGAATCTTAAATCTTGAATCTTGAATCTTAAATCTTAAATCTTAAATCTTAAATCGTAAATTTTAAACTTAAATCTGTCTTCTTAATCATATATTCAGCGCATGATCAATGTAAAAAACGGTAGCGCCTTTTGGTTACTCCTTACAATGGCGTTCTTTCCCTCGTCCGTCAGAAGCCAACCCGAGGCCTATCACAACCTTCAATTCAATGCGCTTGCAAACTCCTGGGATGAGGGTATTCCATTGGGTAACGGAATGCTGGGTGCATTGATCTGGCAGAAAGGGGAAAATCTCAGAATATCGCTCGACCGCGCTGACCTTTGGGATTTACGACCATTACGGGGCCTTCACCGGCCTGAGTTCCGGTATCAATGGATCAAAAACCAGGTCGACAAAAACGACTATCGCATCGTCCAGGAATATTTCGATCAGCCCTATGAGAAAGAGCCCGCCCCGAGCAAAATTCCGGGAGGCGCACTTGAAGTAAATATCGGGGCCTGGGGCAGCGTTGAATCCGTGCGGTTATCGCTTCGCGAAGCTATCAGCGAAGTAAAGTGGAAGAACGGCATATTGCTAAGGGTCTTTGTACACGCGACCGAACCCGAAGGCTGGTTCCGTTTTGAAAATCTGAATCAGGATTTTACACCGGACCTGGTATCGCCAAAATATGAGGGTAAAGTCACTTCTTCCGGGGGTTCCGTCGAAGGTGATGACCTCGCGCGACTCGGATATCCGCAGGGAACAATTTCGAGGGAGCCGGACAGGATTGTTTACAGACAGGAAGGTTGGGGAGGATTTCACTATGAGATCACCGTGCAGTGGAAAAAGGTAAACCCTGAAACCATTGAGGGCGTGTGGAGCATTTCCACGCATTACCCGGGGAAACCAGCGCAGCGCAACGCGACGGCTATGGTCGAGGCTGCGCGGTCACGCGGACATGACGCTGACCTTAAAAGCCATCTGTCCTGGTGGAGAAAATTCTGGGATCAATCATCCGTTCGGGTACCGGATCCGGCGCTGGAAAAACAATGGCATCTGGAACAGTATAAATTCGGATCCGCCGCCCGCCAGGGAGCGCCACCCATCTCCCTGCAGGCAGTATGGACGGCTGATAACGGCCGGATCCCTCCGTGGAAAGGAGACTTTCATCACGACCTCAATACGCAGCTGAGCTACTGGCCCGCATACAGTGGCAATCACCTCGAAGAGGGCCTCGGATACTTCGACCACCTTGAGGAAAACAAAGCAAACTATAAACGCTTCACAAAACTGTTCTTTGAAACCGGGGGGCTTGCCGTCCCGGGGGTCACCACACTTGACGGCACCGAAATGGGAGGATGGACCCAATATTCACTTTCCCCTACAGTCTCCGCCTGGCTCGCACACCATTACTACCTTCAATGGCGCTACAGCATGGACAGACATTTCCTTGAGAACCGCGCATATCCGTGGATGCGCGAAACAGCTGAGTTTCTTCAGAACATCACTACAAAAGATGAACATGGATTCCGGAAATTACCGATAGGCTCGAGTCCGGAAATTCACAACAACGACATCAAGGCGTGGTTTAAGGAAACTACCAATTACGACCTGGCGCTGATGCGTTTCACCTTTAATGCCGCCAGCGAAATGGCGAACGCACTGGGCCTGAAGAAAGAGGCTGACCATTGGTCAACACTATTGAAGGAGTTCCCTGATTACGCAGTATCCAGCCAGCATGAACTCATGTTTTCCCCTTCCCTTCCCTACAATGAATCGCACCGGCATTTCTCACACCTCATGGCCATTCATCCATTGAGCTTAATCCAATGGGAAGACGGGGAGCGCTCGCAAAGAATTATCAAAAACTCGCTTGCGCTGCTCGACAAGATTGGTCCGGACTGGTGGTGTGGTTATTCCTACTCCTGGCAGGCCAACCTGAAGGCGAGGGCCAAAGATGGTGAGGGTGCTGCCAGGGCGCTGGGAATATTCGCAACTGCATTTTGTCTGAAGAACGGTTTTCATGTCAATGGCGACCAGACAAAATCCGGGTACTCTAAATTTACGTATCGCCCGTTCACCCTGGAGGGCAACTTCGCATTTGCAGCAGGTTTGCAGGAAATGTTGTTGCAAAGCTATGCTGGCTTCATAGAGATCATGCCCGCTGTACCGGTGAGCTGGAAAAATGTTTCCTTCAGCCAGTTAAGAGCAGAAGGCGCCTTTCTCATCAGCGCCACAAAAGTTGACGGTATCCTCACCGAAGTAAAGATCAAGTCCGAACAAGGTGGCAAAGCAAGGATAAAGGCGCCCTTTAAAAACTTCACGACAGCACAAGGAGCACGCAAGAAAATAAAAAAATCTCCGGGATTCTGGGAAATAGACTTTGAAAAAGGCGAGGAAATAATCCTTCATAACGCCGACTAACAGGCGCTGTCGGCCGAAGCTTCACGCTGGGGCGCGGTAACGTTCACACTGGGGTGCACGCACGTAGTTCGCTCTGTCAGGGAATGTCTGCTTTTTGCCTGTCTTTAGTATTCAGGTACGCTTTCATCACCCTGATTGTTTCACGCGGGTGGCTCAAATGAGGATAGTGCCCTGATGCCTTTAACACCTTGAGGGTGCTGTTTTCCAGGTGTGCATGGAGGTAATCGCCAACTTCAATGGGCACAATGCGGTCATCTTCCGTCTGCACGATCAATGAAGGTTTTTTGAGTTTCAGAAGATCTTTCCGGTTGTCGGTAAAGAAAGTCGCTGCCATAAAGTTCCGGGCGATGCTAGGCTTGATAGAAAGAAAACTTTGCACAAGTTCCGCTGAAAGGTCCGGTCTGTCGGGATTTTTCATCACGTCAGGCGCTGCTCCATTCGCCCAACCTTCGTAATCCTTGCCCATGTTATCCAGGATCCGGTCCACGTCAGTTTTATCAAAGCCGCCAACGTATCCCTTTTCATTCAGGTAACGCGGCGATGGCGCGATAAGAATAAGCTCAGCAAAGTAATCGGGCTCCTTAATCGCAGCGAGCAGCCCCGTCATACTACTCACCGAATGCCCAACAAACATCACGTCCCGCAGATTGAGCTCCTCACAGATCTCAAGAATATCCAGGGCATATCCGTTCAAGGTGGAGTAACGTCCCTCGTGATACGCAGCGAGGTCTGACTTTCCCGACCCAACATAATCAAACACGATGACCTGATAGTCGTTCTCAAAGGCCGGCGTAATGTATCGCCACATCGTTTGGTCACAGCCAAAACCGTGCGCAAACAACATCGGTTTTTTTCCATTGCCCGTGACTTTCACATTATTGCGCGCCAATATGCTATTATTCATCGTTTGAATTCTTTCAGATCGACTTTGACCAGGATTCAGATTTCCTGAAAACTCATTCCAGTGGCAAATAAATAAAAAATGTTGACCCGGTTCCCGGCGTGCTTTCCACCCGGATGGATCCACCATGATTTTCGGCGATCTTCTTGCAGAGGGCCAACCCTATCCCTGTTCCGGAAGTTTCCTTGTCGTGCAGGCGCTGAAAAATGGTAAAGATCTGCTCTGAAAACTTTGGATCGAATCCTATCCCGTTATCGGCAAAAGTGATCTCCGCATACGTCGGGTGGTACGAAGGAAGCTGAAGCATATTCATATCCTGTGCTGAAATTGCCCGGGAGGATACCCGTATCTCAGGGTTATTGTTCGAAAATTTTAAAGCGTTGCTCAGCAGATTGGAAAATAGCTGATGGAGCTGCAGTGGTATTCCTTTGACCACAGGAAGGCCTGTGTTCTTTACCACGGCGTTTTTCTCCTCGATCATTAACTCAAAGTCGGAGACGACGGAATCAAACACATCATCCAGATCGATATTTTCAAATGTGATCTGTGAGCTGGAAAGCCGGGAATAGTTCAACACATCCTTAATCAGTCGCGACATGCGGTCAGAGGCCTGGTGAATCTTGTCAAAGTATTTTTTAGATTTTTCATCAATTGCAAAATCTTTTTCCAGCATGGATGAGAATATCCTGATCTTTCTCAATGGCTCCTGAAGATCATGACTTGCCACGTAAGCAAATTGCTCTAGTTCCTGATTTACCTTTAGCAGCTGACTATTCTTCTCCTCCAGTTTTCTCGCCGACTCAACGATTTCAGTATTGTCGTGAGCAACCACGAGGACTGCATAAACTTCATTGTAATGTTTCAGAGGAACAGTATAGAGTTCGTAATACCTGCCCGTTACGACGGAATAATATTCAGTTTTATACCTGGGCTCTCCCCGAACCGCATCGCAAATAAAATCGTGAAAGATGGTATCTGCGATTTCAGGGAACACCGCTGTCAACTTCCTTCCTTCAACATCCTCCTTCCTGAGATTATATAGTTCCTCAAACTTCCTGTTCACCATGAGATACCGGCATTCTTTATCAAATACACTCATGATATCTTCTGAAGAATGGAGGATGGTTTCAATGAATTCCTTTTGCTGCTTGAACTCATCATTCTTCAACTCAAGTTCGGCTGTCCGCGCTTTTACTTTCGCTTCCAGTAAAGCCTCACTTTCTTCGGCCCGTTTCCTGGCCAATACAAGCTCGGTCACCTCATAACACACTACAATAACGCCAGTAATGGTATCATCCTGTTCCCGCAGCGGGTGGTATATAAAATTGAAATACGTCTTTTCACGTTTACCCTGACGGTTGATGAACAATTCAAGTTCCTTGCCAAGATAAGGCACCCCGGTTTCCATAACACTGTCCAGCAGCTCGGCGACACCCTGGTTCCTTATTTCAGGAAGCGAATCGAAGAGGGATCGCCCGATAAAACCACTGTCCTTATCCACGAGTTGCAGATACAGGTCGTTCGCAAATTCCACGATATAATTTTCCTTGCGTATGATGGTGATGGCGGCAGGGGTCTGATCAAAAACATCCTTCATGAGCGTGTTCAAATGGGAGCGCTTTCTCGCGATCTGGATCTGTGATTTTACTCTGGTCAGCAATTCTTTTGCAGAGAAGGGCTTCACCAGATAATCGTCCGCACCGAGATCATACCCTTCGATCTTCGACTCCTCGCCTGCCCTGGCGGACAGGAGCATGACGGGTATGTTGGAAGTTTCCTGATTTCCTTTGACACGCTTGAGGAATTCAACTCCATCCATTACAGGCATCATAATATCGCTGACGATAAGATCAGGCACAGTCTGTTTGATCTTGTCCAGCGCCTGTTGCCCATTCGAGGCAGCGACGATCGTGTATCGCGGTTCCAGTATTCTCGTTAAGTAGTTCAGCATGTCCGCATTGTCGTCGACAATGAGCACACATGCCTCCTTTTTCGCCTGGTTTCCGGCACCGGGGACGCCGGGGTCGTAGTCCATATCCTGAGCAGCAATGGCAACAGCTTCGTTCAGGTAAGATTCGGTAAGAATAGAAGAATACAGGTTATCACTTTCGTGAACCACTTTCTCGGCTGGCAAGTGGTGATAGCCTTTCGGAAGCAAAACGGTAAACACACTGCCTGCACCCGGCGTGCTCTCAACGTAAATAGTGCCTCCATGCAGTTTCACCAACTCGGCAACGAGTGACAAACCGATACCTGTACCTTCATGACTTCTACCGGCTGAATTACTGATACGGTGAAACCGTTCAAACATGTGAGGTAGCTCCTTTTCCGGAATTCCGATACCGGTGTCGGAAACTTTCATCGCAAAGTCCTTGTCAGTTTCCCCGAGCGTAACAGTAACAGCTCCTTTCAGCGTGTATTTGAAGGCATTGGACAAAAGATTCAGCACAATCTTTTCCCACATGCTATAGTCGACGTAAACCCGACCTCCTGACTTTTCTCCTTCCAGGATCAACCGGATGCCTGCTTTCTCGATTACCGAACGGAAGTTACTCGCAAGGTCAGTCGTCAATGAAAAAAGGTCGGCAGGTCTGAACACGGCATCGATGCGGCCCGATTCAATCCGGCTGAAGTCCAGCAAGGTATTAACCAGCCTGAGTAAGCGAATTGCATTCCGGTGCGCAGCATCTGCATTCTCCCGTTGCTTCGTATCGAGCTCGTTACTCTGCAGAAGTTCCTCGAGGGGACCAAGCATCAACGTGAGGGGTGTGCGAAACTCATGACTGATGTTACTGAAGAAGGCGGTTTTTGCACGGTCTATTTCCGCCAGCGCTTCCGATCTTTTGCGCTCTTCCTCAAAAGCATTGGCATTGGACAACACCGTTACGGCCTGATCGGCAAGAAGCTTAAAAAAATTAATGTAATGGTGATCGTATCGCAACCTTGCACTTGTTCCAACAATCATAATACCAAAAGGAGTCTTCTGCTCCGGACGCGTAAGAAGCGTGGCGCAAAAGAACTGAGGCGTTTCGGGCCAGGGTAAATCATCATTAAAGGTGATGGTATCGAACAGCTCCCTTACCGGCGTTGCCACCAGCGCGCTCCTGAAGGCCAGTGTTTTTACCTTCTGAATATCCGGCAACGTCGTCTTGTCCGGCACAATGCCTGTAGATCCCGTGTATTTGAAGTCCTCTTCCAGGGGATCATACAGATAAAAGATCGAAAACGGGATATCGTGTTTATTGGTATCCATCGCTCCAAGGATACAACCTGAAGCATCAGCAGTGTCCTTACTTTTCGAGGACCGGTCGCCAAGTTCACGAAGTGTCTTTAACCGACGCTCACCCAGCAGTCGTTCCGTTGTTTCCGTTACCGTTACCAGGACACCTCCCGTAAGTCCGTTCTCCTGCTTGATCGGGCTATAGGAAAAAATGAAATAACATTCTTCCGTAAACCCGTGGCGGTCTAACGGAAGCAGAAAATCGGTAAACCCTACCGCCTTTCCTTCCATCACCCCCGCAAACATAGGTCCGATAATATCCCAGATCTCGGCGAAAGTGGTCCGGGTACTGAGGCCCATCGCTGCCGGGTGTTTGGTTGAACCCAGTATGGGCCTGTAACCATCGTTATAAAACTGGATAAACGATTCTCCCCAGGCAATATACATGGGGAACTGCGCATTCAGCATAATACTGATCGAGGTGCGAAGGCTCTGCGGCCATTGGTCTACGGCGCCGATTGGCGTCTTTGACCAATCGATCGACCGGATAAGCTTCCCCATCTCACCACCACCCGACAGAAAATCATATGTCTTGGATAATACTACAGGTTGCATGAAATCTTATTGCAGTTCAATGAAAATATTCTGAAGTGACCGGATGAGTTCTGAAATTCCGGGAGGTTTCGTGATAAAGGCTGCCGCGCCTAATGCCTTTGTTTCCTCAATGTCGCGCTTTTCCGAACTGGTGCTATAAATGACAACCGGGATCTTGCTCAGTGCAACCTGATTTTTGATTTCCCTCAGGCATTGCTTCCCGTTCATCCGCGGCATGTTCAGGTCAAGAAAAATAAAGTCGGGTCTGAATTTACTTTCGCCAAGTTTATCCAAAGCTTCCATACCATTTTTTGCGGTGACACAGGCAATCGAGTCATCTACCTCCGCAAGCGCCAGGGCGAAGATCTCCTGGTCGTCATCATCGTCATCCACTAAAAATACAGTATAATTTCTTCTTATCATGACAAATCGCGATGAAGGAACTACAAATAAATCTCTGAAAATCTTCCACGGCAAGCTGGAACCTGCGCGTTAGCAGTCGTCCCTGAATTTCTGACTCAACACTGCTTGTGATATTCAGCACGGGTGCTTTTACCTCAAAATTACATCGCAGAAGATAATTCTTCAATCGGGCGAGTCTCTTTTTGATCGAAAAGTTACTTAGTAAAAAATTGTGCCACCCACCTTACGGAATTCCAAAATAACGATAAAAAGAATATAGGATTATTTCCAAATTGCGGGATACTTTGACACCATTCCATGTGGCGGGACCGGCCCGCCAACGAAGGGGGTGAGGGCTGCGCTGAACAATCTGGCCTTTTAACTGTTCATCTCCTGCCGGCTCCGGTAATCGTGAACTCATCCCGGGTTTTTTAAGTTTTGGCATGGGAAGAATATCCGGCTGAATCCGATCAGGTTGACCTTCATATGCAGCATGATAATCAGCGCCATAGCTGACTTTTGTCAGTCTTTTTTTGCCGGGGCTTCCGCATTTTTAGGACACTGCCAATAATGAAAAGATAATAACTTATGGTGATTAATAACGCTAACGCAGATGTTCTGGCCTCTATCGTCAATTCCTCCAGTGATCACATATTCATTTTTGACGGGGAGGGAGTCATACTCGATTACCTTGAGAACGAAAGCACTCAGTGGCTTTACATGCCCAGGGAGCAATTCGTGGGCAGGTATCACCGGGACGTTCTGCCTGGGGATGTGAGCGACAAAATCAGGGAGGCGATCATTCAGATCAGGAATGGTATAACCACCACTTCGTTCGATTATAGTCTTTCACGCAACGGTGGGGTTATTTGGTTTACAGCCATCATCTCCCCCCTCCGGAAAGACCGCGAACGTACTGCGCGGTATCTGTGTGTCAATCGCGACATCACGGAAAGGAAGGAAAAAGAACTCGTATTACAGGGCGTACTCGACAATGCGTTCAATTCATTTATTGTTTTCAGGGAGATCAGGGACCACCAGGGCCGCGTCGCCGACTTCGCCTGGGTGATGGTGAACCGCCAGGGTGAAAAATTTATTGGAAAAAGCTTTCAGGAACTGCAACATACCACGGTCAGGAAAATCTTCGATCAGGTTTGGATCCTGTTTGAAGAATATGTAGAGGTAGCTGAAACCGGAAGAACACTCGACCTCGAGTACAGTATCTTCAAGGACCAGTCAAAAGTGTGGTTACACACACATGTATCAAAAGTGGAGGATCGCCTCATCGTAACGATCCAGGACATCACAGAAAGGAAACAGATTGAACTGACCTTGCATGCCGCGGTGGAACAACTCCGGGTAAGCAGGCAGGCCATGGACCTCTTCTTCTCACAGGCGCTCAGCGGGTTCTATTTCATGATGCTGGACAAACCCCTGCAATGGGACGACACAATCGACAAGGAAACAGCCCTGGATTACGCCATGGACCACCTTCGTTTCACACGTGTCAACCAGGCATTGCTCGAACAATATGGCAGCACAGAGGAAGAATTCCTCAAGCTCTCGCTGAAGGATTTTTTTCGCAACGATATGGAAAATGCCCGGAGCTTACTTCGTCAGATGTATGATGCCGGGCGTATCATGATGGACCGTCACAGCAAGCGGTTCGATGGCTCAGATCTGTGGCTGGAGGGCAACTACATCTGCTTTACGGATGAAAGCAACCGGATCCTCGGACATTTTGGAATCCAGCAGGATGTAACTGACCGCAAGCAGGCCGAAGAAGCTCTCCGGGCAAGCGAGGAACGCTACCGCTTGCTCGCAAACAACATGCTCGATCTCGTTGCACTTCACGAACCGGATGGGACCTACAAATATCTTAGTCCCTCCATATCCAAAATTCTTGGCTACACTCCGGAAGAGCTGATAGGAACAAATCCTTACAGACTTTTTCACCCTGAGGATATCGTGGCGATCCAGGAGCAATCTCACCGACAGGCAAAAGAAGGCAAAGAAGTTCCCAACATGGAATATCGCATCCGGAGAAAGGATGGGCAGTACGTCTGGTTTTCAACCAATACGAAACCGATCCTGACCCGGGAAGGACACGTGATCATGCTCCAAACGGTTTCCCGGGAGGTCACTGAGAGAATACAGACGCTGCACGTTCTCGAAGAACTGAATCATCAAAAGAACAAGCTGTTCTCGATTATCGCACATGACCTGCGGGGGCCACTGGCAAGCTGCATGAGCCTGCTGACCCTTACACAAAACGCTCCATCGAACGAATCACTGGAGAAGTATCTTCGGCTCGCCAGAAAAAGTGCATTTAACCTCCATGAGCTGATGGAAGATCTGCTGCTGTGGGCAGGAAGCCAGCTCGACAAGATCGCGTTTGATCCCGCGATCCTGAATGTCAGGGACGCGTTAGAAAGTGTGAGCAAACGCTTCGTTGAAATGGCGAATACCAAAGGCATTACCCTGATTATTGAGGTGGAGGATTCAATAAGCGTCCTCGCTGACCGCGATATGTTTCATACCATCATACGGAACCTGCTGTCCAACGCTATCAAGTTTACCCCCGCTGGTGGAAAAGTGGTGGCGCAGGCGACCCCAAAAAATGGTCTCGTCGAAATTTCAGTTGCCGATACCGGGGTTGGTATTAAGAAAGAAGACCTCGATAAATTGTTCAACAAAACTTCAACCTTCACAACGTATGGTACAGGCGGCGAGAAAGGAACCGGCCTTGGACTGGACATCTGCAAGGACTTCGTAGATAAACATAAGGGCAAGATATGGGTTGAAAGCGCGGCCGGCAAAGGCAGCAGATTTACTTTCACTTTCCATGAATTCTAACGCCGGTAAGCAACGTAGTTTCAGCATAGACTATTGATCTCTATATGCGGCTAACTCCAGGACGTGACGATATCCGGCGTATTGGTTGACTCCCGCTCAAGGCTTTGGATAACAAGGTCCAGCCTCCGGCTCATCTGCTCTGCCAGGTTTTGCAGGGAATCGTCCTGAGTCACCATCACCAGCAACGCAGTCGGATTCACGGGAATAATCTCCACCTCCCCGGGATACCGCTCAGTCATTGTAACGCTGCACGGCAGAATCATCCCGTCAAATGGCGCTATGGAAAGCATTTCGAAGACCAACACCGGAATATAGACCGTCAGTATAACATGTTTCCGGAAATGGATATTCAGCCGATCCTGAAATTGCTGTTGAAAATCCGTTTCTCCAGAAACAACGAAACCTTCCCGGTCCAGCGCCGACTTCATCTGATCCACAAGGGTATCAAACGAAATTTTAATACTGGTTTTCCTGAAATGGCTGATCATAATACTAAGTTTAATCGCTGCTAATTAACAGGATCCTTGCGGAAACACTATGACCGCAGGCATCGGCGTAAAAGATTTACATCATCAGAATTCCCTCATTGCCGGATGATATGTATCATAACATCCCGTGACAGCAATCATCGCATGGCACAAACATTTACATTTAATTGTCATGAGAAGCCAAAATATTTCTGAAGATGATCTTACAACATGCGCGTACAATGGAGCGAACGGGAGCGATTCGTATCTGCAATCGGCACGACGCTGGCCATGGTTGAATTTTCGTGGAATGAATTTGGCAATCATCAGCTGGCTATCAAAATTTGAAAGTCTGTTGATCAACAGAAGACAGAAAGAAAGCGCCATGAAACCGGCCCGATTTAATGAACTGACCCTTGTAGACAAAGCCTGGCTCGTGTCAGAGTTCGGAGCACTGTTACTCTCAATAGAATACTACGATCACCGTATTCATCTGTTCTCTTTGAATTCGCACTTTATTGAGATGTACCAAAATTTGGAGACCCGGCAGATCGACAGGATCTCGGTGGCCAGTTATAAGGATATTGACAAATATCTCCCGCGCATCATCATCGGAAGTCTCAAAATAAAAAAATAATCTGCGCATGCACGGACAGCAGAGGCAAATACTTGAGAACAAACACAAACCATCAATCGAACTTTCAGAAAATTCCATCCGCGTTCTTAAAAGCCGGTATTTAAGAAGGAGCGCTGCCGGCGCCCTGACCGAAAGCCCGTCGGGAATGTTTGAACGTGTAGCCATCGCAATTTCCAGGGCGGAATTAACATGGGGAAATGCACGGGACGCAGAAAATTGGCAGCGTATCTTTTATGACATGATGCATGGACTGCGTTTCCTCCCCAACTCACCCACGCTCATGAATGCCGGAACGCCAGCAAATCAACTGAGCGCGTGTTTTGTATTACCGGTGGAGGACCACCTGGAGGATATTTTTTCTACCCTTAAACTTTCAGCCCTCATTCAGCAGCGCGGGGGCGGAACAGGATTTAATTTCTCACATCTGCGGCCGCGCAACGACATGCTGCTCACAACACAGGGAACATCTTCAGGTCCCGTAGCCTTCATGAGGATCTTTGACGCAGCAACAGAACATATCAGACAAGGCGGCAAGAGAAGGGGCGCCAATATGGGTATTCTCAATATTGATCATCCAGACATTGAAGCGTTCATCCGCTGCAAACACGACGAAGGAGCAATAAGAAATTTCAATATCTCGGTGGGCGTAAGCGACGCTTTCATGCAATCTTTGACCCGCGATGATTTCTGGCCCCTGATTCATCCCAATACACGAATGGAAGTCAGGCGAATCCGGGCGAGGGATCTGTGGGATCAGATTGTCTATCATGCATGGTTGACGGGCGATCCAGGGCTGATCTTCCTTGATACGATCAATGCTTCGAACCCGACACCGGCATTGGGAGAGATCGAAGCTACCAACCCATGCGGAGAAGTGCCCTTGATGCCCTTCGAATCCTGTAATCTCGGGTCGATCAATCTTTCACGATTTCTGAAAGACGTAACGATCGACTGGACTGCCCTGGAGAAAACAATAGTCGTCGCCATTCGTTTTCTTGACGACGTCATCGAAGTGAACAAATATCTTTCATCGGAGATCAGGGAGATGGTGGAGGGAAACCGCAAGATCGGTCTGGGCATCATGGGATGGGCGGAAGCATTAAGCAGACTCGGGATCCCGTACGAATCGAAAAGCGCCGTAGATCTGGCAGCGAAGTTAATGAAGTTTGTCGCCGATAAAAGCCGGGATGCTTCCATGGCCCTTGCACGGGAAAGGGGCACTTTCGGCAACTGGAAAAAAAGCGTTTACTATCCTGATACACCCATCAGAAATGCAACGCGAACAAGCATTGCTCCCACGGGTACCATTTCCATTATTGCGGACACATCCTCATCGATAGAACCCTTCTTTGCCCTGGCCTACCAGCGAAAGCACGTACTCGAAGATGATACACTCACGGAGATCAACCAGTCGCTCCTTGACTATCTGGCAGGAAATTCAAAAGCATCGGAGATCCTTGAAGCGATCCGACTGACGGGAACCCTGGAGGGAACCAACGCCTTACCAGAACAAGCAAAGCGGATATTCAAAACCGCTCTTGAAATTCTTCCGGAATGGCATCTCAAACATCAGGCAGCCTTTCAAACATACACTGATAACGCCGTATCCAAGACTATTAACCTCCCGCAAAATTCCACGCCAGCCGATGTCAGTAGCATTTACCAAAGTGCATGGAAAGCAAAACTCAAGGGCATTACGGTCTTCCGGAATAACGCAAGAACAAAACAGGTGATGCAACAGGGAATCACCAGCGATATCAAAGGATGCAAAATATGTATTGCGTGAAATTCTCCGCTGTCGCCAGGGCCGGCGGTGACACCCGACAGATGATGAATATCATTCGGACAAATTGACTTTCCTCATGGGAATCGCCTCGCACCGCCTGTAATTTTATCAAATGCAAGAAATCAGTTCCACGGCACCGCTCATAGCACCCAATCTTCCGGACTACGCATCAACATACCGTTCATTTGACTGGGAACAGGAAAAAGGAAAACTGAGCGGCTTGCCTGACCATAAAGGCGTCAACATCGCCTATGAGGCCATTGACCGTCATGCAACAGGGGCGAAGAAAGACCACATCGCCCTGCGTTGGATCAGGAATGACAGATCTGCAAAAGACTTTTCCTATGATCATCTTTATAAGCTCACCAGCAGGTTTGCGAATCTGCTCACCACGCTGGGCGTTACCAAAGGAGACACCGTATTCACTTTTATGGGGCGCATTCCCGAGCTCTACATCACAGCGCTGGGCACCCTGAAAAAGACCGCGATATTTTGTCCGCTGTTTTCCGTATTTGGCCCGGACCCCATCCGGCAGCGACTGACCAGGGGAGATGCAAAGGTTTTGGTCACGACCATAGACCTCTTTACAAAAAAAGTCAAGCCTTTGCTCGACACGCTCGCGTCGCTTCAATACATTCTTCTTGTCGATGCGGAAAACGATCTGGACGAAAAAGTGCTTTCCCTGCCATTGGCGATGTCGAAGGCTGGTGCTGTGTTTAACATCCCTCCCACCGATCCCGCAGATGCTGCCTTGCTTCACTTTACCAGTGGAACAACAGGCATGCCGAAAGGTGCACTCCATGTTCACGGCGCCGTTCTGACACACCTTGTGACGGGCAGGCTTGTTCTCGATTTTCACCCCGGAGATATCTATTGGTGCACGGCCGATCCTGGCTGGGTTACCGGAACGTCATATGGGATCATCGCTCCCCTCGTGAATGGCATCACCAACGTTGTGGATGAGGCTGAATTCGATGCGGCGCGCTGGTATTCGATCCTGGAAGAACATAAAATCAATATCTGGTACACGGCCCCCACGGCCATCAGACGATTGATGCGGATGCATATCAATCCGCGTAAGCAATACAACCTGGAACATCTAAGGCTGATTCTTAGTGTTGGCGAGCCGCTCCACGCAGAGGCTGTACGCTGGGGCGAAGAAACCTTTGGCATCCCCATACTCGACAACTGGTGGCAGACGGAAACCGGGGGAATCATGATCTCCAATTACCGGAATATGCCTGTAAAACATGGATCCATGGGTAAACCCCTTCCTGGCGTCGAAGCAGCAATCGCGGAGGTGACCGATGAGGGTGTGACCATCATTACGGAACCCGGCAAAAACGGACATCTTGTTCTGAAACAGGGCTGGCCATCGATGTTCACCACCTACCTCCATGAAGAAGAGCGCTACAAAAAATGTTTCCGGGGAGAATGGTACGTAACAGGAGATCTTGCGAACAGAGACGCCGATGGATATTTCTGGTTTGTAGGAAGGGCCGACGACATGATCAAGACCTCCGGTCACCTGGTGGGACCCTTTGAAGTTGAGAGTACATTGATGGACCATCCGATGGTAGCCGAGGCCTGCGTGATAGGGAAACCCGAACCCGTCATTGGAGAGATCATTAAGGCCTTCATCGTGCTGAAGCCTGGCAACGAGGCAAGCGAAGCACTCAGGCTGGACATCATTGGGCATGCACGCAAAAAACTCGGCACAGCAGTAGCACCGAAGGAACTTGCTTTCGTTGGAAACCTGCCCAAAACAAAAAGCGGTAAAATCCTGAGACGGTTGCTGAAGGCGAGAGAACTGGGCTTACCGGAAGGGGATCTGTCAACACTGGAACAATCATAATGGAGCCGCAACTACTTCAACAGGAAAAATCGACCACGGAGAAATCCGTGGGTCAGCACCTGCTCTACCAGATGATGCTCATCCGCAGATTTGAAGAAAAAGCGGCAGAGATGTACACCCGGGAAAAGATCCGCGGCTTCCTGCACCTGTATATCGGCGAGGAAGCAGTGGCGACTGGTATTATCAACGCCCTGAAAATCGACGATAACATCCTGTGCACATACCGTGAGCACGGTCACGCTATTGTCAGGGGTATCGACCCCGGCGCGATCATGGCCGAAATGTTCGGCAAGCGCGAAGGTTGCAGTAAAGGCCGCGGGGGATCCATGCACTTGTTTGATGCTGCAACAAAGTTCTATGGCGGAAACGCCATCGTCGCAGGTCACTTACCAATGGCCCTCGGACTGGCACTCGCTGACAAGAAGATGAAACGTGACCAGATCACCTGCTGCTTTTTCGGAGAAGGCGCCGCGGCGGAAGGAGAATTTCATGAATCCATGAATCTTTCCGCGCTCTGGCAGGTGCCTGTTCTGTGGGTGTGTGAAAACAACCTGTACGCAATGGGAACGGCGCTGAAATATTCCCATGCGGTCACCAATCTTGAAGTCAAGGCAGCCGGGTATGGTATGGCTTCCGCTTCCGCCGACGGCATGGATCTTCGCGCAGTATGGAAAGCTGCACAGACTGCAGTACAATTTGTGCGCGAAAGCGGAAAACCGTTCTTCCTGGTCTGCAATACTTACAGGTTCCGTGCGCACTCCATGTTCGACGCGGAACTATACCGCGAAAAGTCAGAGGTAGACGAATGGAAGAAGCGGGATCCCATTCCCAACTTCACCAACCACCTGCGCGAAAATGAAGCCATCACCGATAACGATCTGAAAGAAATGGAAAAGCGCGTTGAAGATGAGGTTCAGAAAGCAGTGATCTTTGCGGAAGCGGGAACATGGGAGCCCGTCAGCGAGCTTACCAGATTCGTTTACAGTGAACCCAAATCATAAGTCGCCATACGGTATATCGGATTCATCGGAGAAGAGCCATGGACAACACAACGCAGATCAAGATAACTTATCGTGAAGCCCTGAAACAGGCCATCCGTGAAGCCATGCACAATGATGAACGCGTCTTTCTGATGGGTGAAGATGTAGGACGCTATGGCGGAGCGTTTGCCGTGAGCAAGGGACTGTTGCAGGAGTTCGGTCCGGAACGCATCATGGACGCACCGCTTTCTGAATCCGGCTTTGCCGGAGCCGGTATTGGCGCTGCGCTGGGCGGTATGCGTCCTATTGTTGAAATCATGACCGTAAATTTCAGTCTCCTGGCTTTTGACCAGCTGGCCAATAATGCAGCGACCCTGCTCCACATGTCGGGCGGACAATTCAACGTGCCGGTGGTATTTCGCATGGGCAGTGGCGTTGGGCGTCAGCTGGCAGCGCAGCACTCCCACAGCTGGGAACCCTTATTTGCACACATCCCCGGATTAAAAGTACTTTCCGTCGGCACGCATGAGGATGCAAGAGCAATGCTCGCCGCCGCATTGGAGGATCCTGATCCGGTCATCCTGTTTGAATATACGACAATGCTTAACCTTGAAGGTGAGATACCGGCGCCTAGCCAGTCCGTGAACCTGACAGCATCTAAAATCCGCCGCCCCGGCAAAGACATATCGGTCATTACCTACGGGCCCGGCGTCTACAAAGCGCTGGAGGCAGCCGCTGAACTTGCAGATTCAGGTATCGACGCCGAAGTCATTGACCTGCGCGTACTCAGACCATTGGATGAAAAGACAATCATTGATTCTGTCAGCAGAACGCACCGTGCATTGATCGTGGAAGAGGCCTCGCGGTCTGTCAGCATTTCCTCGGAGGTATGTGCACGGATAATGGAAAATTGTTTCTACGAGCTCGATGCCCCCATTGTGCGGTTATGCGGAATGGAGGTCCCCATCCCCTACCCGAAGCATCTGGAAGAAGCATCCATACCGCAGAAGGGTCAGATCATTTCCGCAATAAAAAAAATCCTGGATCATGATTGAATTCCGAATGCCTAGTCTGGGCGCTGACATGGAAAGTGGCTTCCTGCGCGCGTGGCGCATGAAGGCTGGTGACACTGTGAAAAAGGGCGATATCATCGCAGAGGTGGAAACCCAAAAAGGAATTATTGAAATAGAAGTTTTCGACGAGGGGATCGTGGGCGACCTTTTTATCGCGATCGACGAGAAGGTACCCGTGGGCACACTGATGACTTACCTGCTCACAAAAGAGGAAGCACAAAAAGGTATGAAACCGCCCGCGAAAGAAAAGGTAAAAGAAAAAGAGGCAGTAGCGCTTCCTGCGATCGGGAAGGAATTGGAAGCCCCCGGCCTTCCTTCTCCTGCGCACCATCTCCGCGCTTCCCCCCTCGCGAGAAAAATAGCACAGGAAAAAGGGATTGATCTCTCAATGGTGAAAGGCACCGGGCCGGATGGTGCCATCACACGGGAAGACGTTGAGCATCTGACGAACCGCAATGGCGAAGCGAAGGCGCCGTCAGAAAAAACTGTTTCAGAAAACATCCGGATGGCTGTGGCGGCGGCGATGAGCAAATCCAACCGGGAAATTCCACACTACTATCTTCAGACGAAGATAGACATGGCCCCTGCCCTTTCCTGGCTCGCCGACATAAACAAACAACGACCGGTAAAGGACCGCCTTCTTCCCGTGGTGCTGTATATCAAGGCAGTTGCCAAAGCACTTCAACTTGTGCCGGATCTGAACGCGTGGTGGGTGGACGGATTACAGCGCAAGGAGCACGTCCATATCGGGTTTGTTGTTGCGTTGCGCAGCGGGGGGATCCTGGTCCCTGCCATTCATGATTCAGGAAAGAAGTCCCTGGATGAACTGATGAGGGCATTATCAGATATCATTCCCAGGGCGCGCACCTTTAAATTAAGAAGCTCGGAACTCGCTGATTCTACCGTTACGATCACGAACCTCGGTGAC
>JBARAD010000231.1:0-2717 GCA_049791675.1 Chryseosolibacter sp. | reverse complement strand
TTCATCCCTTTCGCCGGAGCGGTATCAGACAGCTTGCCATGCTCACATCCATCAAGCCGCACACAAACAAGAAACGTTTTTGCCCACTTGGGAATGGAGAAGTCCATTTGGAGAGGCGCGAGATTTTTTGTCAGCGGGATGATGTTCGAATATACTGCCTCTGTTTTGGCGCTTTCTTTTTTTAGATCGGGAAATAGGGCGATCACGCCCACCCGAAAGCCGTCGACGAGGGGCAACGAGTTAGGAAAGACCCGGGGGCATATTGTAAGACAAGGTGACCTGGAGCTCTGATGATTTTGGATCGACGGCAGTGGTGGCTTCAAATCCCGTTCTCACGAACGTCCTTGTCAAGGCAGCATTTCTTATATTTTTTTCAGCTTCCACAGGGACATGGATCATTGCGGCCTGTTTTATTTTCCTTTGTAATAGGTTGTTGATAGTTGAATCCCCACGGAAGTTCGCGATCGGAATCGAAGTCATCCAAGTTGCCTCCCGGGGGCTCATTGTGGAACAGATGTCCCTGGCGACCGCTTTACCTTACACCTTACGTGATTTAAGGATCATTGTATGCAGTTACTGGCTTTAAGATTATAATTTATTTCTTTTGTTTCTTCAAAAACAGCTCAGCCTTTCCAATCTCAAGCCTGTTTGCGCTGGGCGAATTGGCGATCGATAATAATTGCTGATAATAGCGTGTAGCTTCCTCAACATGGTTAATCCTCTCGCACGATAATGCTGCGCCATAAAGGCCATTAAAACGATTGGGTTGATTTTTCAAATCGGTCTCATAGGCTACTATAGCCTCTTTCGGGTTATTCATTTGAATAAGCATATCCCCTAACAATTCTCTGGTGGGAATTACCGTCCCGGGAGTGACCGGATGTTTTTCAGTTCTTTCTTCTCTGTCGGCTGCGCTGGTCATGAACCGGATTGCTTCACTTTTATTTCCTTCTTTAAACATTATCCATGCCGTGCCTGCCTCTATTTCTATCATCACTTGATTGGCTTTATAGGAATCATTTTCATTCACCAGAATATCATAGAGGTTTTTCAAGCTCGTCAACTCTGATTTTGCTGAATCAAGATGATCAACATGAACGAATCCAAGAAGACGCGCAAAATGAAAGATGGACCTTTGCCACGGAAAGTTTTCCCACGGAAAATTTGTCGGATGGATTTTCAAACTGGCAGCTTCTTTCCAAAGCTTGTTTTCCACGTAATACCGGGACGGGATCGCAGCAAAGGCATAGGCGGCCTTAAAGCTCACCGGATAAACTTCTTTAATGCTTTTAAGGTAATCGTATAGCTCGTTCGCTGATTCGTTATCTCCTTTTTGGAGATAGCCATACATCATGTAATCCATACCATGAAGTTCTTCATCCCAATGTCCGGTGATACCCGCATTTTCAGCATAGCATTTTGCGGAAGAAGCGGAAACCATGTTTGATTGAATGCATTCATCCCACAATCCAAGCCTCGTGAAAATGTGTGAAGGCATATGCTGTGCATGGGCGGAGGACGGAGCAATGGAGGCATATTTTCTTGCCGCTGGTAACGCCAATTCAGCAAGTTCGGGGTAGTCGTAAGTGTGGATGATATAGTGTACTACGCCGGGATGCCTCGCTCCTTCAGGATATAAAGCAGTCAGGATATCGCCTGCCTTTCTTTGATTTGCGCGAGTTTTATCACTTGGATCTGCTGTTGCTATGAGTGCGAGTGAATAGAAAAGTGCGGCTTCCCTGCTTTGTGGATATTTCGTGTAAACTTTTTCCATCGCATTTGCGTACCGCAAGCCGCGTGTGCGATGGTCAATTGTATTCCAGTCTTTATAGAACGTTGCAACGGCATCGATATAATCTTTTTCTATAGCTGATTTTTGTTCAAGAGATGATGCAATAGCAATTGTTTTAGTCCCCTTTTCGAGTTCAGCCTGTGAGGGAGCCTCCCAAAGCGGGTGATAGTTGGCCATTGCTACTCCCCAATACGCCATTGCGCATTCAGGTTCCTCATCAATAATCTTTGCAAAGACTTTCTCGGCCTCATCGTATTCAAAAGAATGGAGTAACGCGACCGCCAGGTCAAAAGTTGCTTGTACTTTTTCTGAGCAAGTCGTTTCAAATGATACGGTACCGAATTCCTTGTCCGATGGACCACATACAATGATATCGCCCCTTTTGAGGGCGATCTCTGATATGAGGATTTCGTCCGGTGTTTTGTTTTGGGGATTGTTGCACGAGATGACCAACACGGATGCGCTTAAAAATAGTATTTCAATCGCTGCTAATATTTTGTTCATGGTCATTAATGTTAAATTATTTGCACAATCGAAAGGCGATCATCAAAATGGTAAGGCTCTGTTTCGATACAGCGTTTATTGAGCCTATAGCCAAATGTAAGAAGATAATGCATTAAAAGATGGTGATTGATGTGATCGTTACAAACCACGGATGTTGACTTTGACATCACGCAACTTTGGTAGGGCTGGATGTAATATAAAAGTTCATTGTATCCATTACGCTTAAAACCTTGCCATGCAGCACAATGGATCTCGATTTTATGTATTGGCTTTCGGAACGAATATCATTACCGGCAGTAATACCATTTTCGCCTGGCAGATTTTAATGCCTGTCCAACGCTTCCAATTGTGCTATATAATTTTCAAAGTCTCTGATCAGTTCGACTTTCCTTTCAGGGCTTTCAGAAGAGTTGCGGATAGC
>JBARAD010000230.1:0-1730 GCA_049791675.1 Chryseosolibacter sp. | reverse complement strand
ACGAGGGCTGCCACTCCAGATACATGGGGACATGCCATTGATGTTCCCATGAGATAGCCGTAGCGGCCGCCTGTGAGCGTGCTGAGAACACCTTGCTCTGCGATCATGTGCGTTTCTCCGCCGGGGGCGGTGACATCAACCCATGCACCAAAGTTGGAGTAAACTGCTTTCAGATCTGCATGTGTACTGCCAGCAACGGCCAGGACGGGTTCATAAATTCCGGGATAGTAGTACCCATCGCTGTCCGCGTTGCCTGCTGCGAAGATCACAAGGCCGCCGGCTATAGGCCCGGTCTGGCGGCCATCTTCATCCTTACCAGCTTCGGCAATGAAATAATCAATTGCGTCCAGCACGGCCTGTTCAAATGTGCCGGGCCAGTAATAGCCCCAGCTGTTTTGAGAGATGACCGCGCCGTGGTCGGCTGCATACACGTAGCTCTCCGCAAATCCGCCCGCGCCGTTATCGCTGAACACGGCGCAGGTCATCAGCCGGATACCGTCACCTGCGCCTGATCCACCCGCAATGCCTGCGACGCCAATACCATTGTTACTGACCGCCGCAATAATACCGCCCACATGCGTTCCATGATCGTGCGGTGTAATCGTGCCACTGTTGGTGACGAAGCTGTAACCATGCACATCGTCCACATAGCCGTTGTTGTCATCGTCGATCCTGTTACCGGGAATTTCCCCGTCATTCACCCACATATTGGCAGCGAGGTCCGGATGATTGGTCTGTATACCGCCATCAGTCACCGCTACGATCACATCTTTGCTTCCTGTTTCTTTCTTCCATGCATTCAGCAGGCGGATGTCGGCGCCCGGCGTGCCACCGGTCTGCCCGGTGTTGTTGTAATGCCATTGATTCCTAAGTCTCGGGTCATTGGAAGCGTCGGGAAGAATGGCATCGTTTGGTACTGCTTCAATTATTTTCGGGCTGAAGGTCCGATTACCTGCGCCGTACATATTCTTCTCGTAGACCGGTTCTGCTTTTAGAATATTTTCGTCAGACCGGAATGATTTCACCGCGTCGGATACAGATGTGCCTGTATCAATCTCCAACTCATACCAGAGATGCAGGCCGTGTTTGCGGTGCCTTTCTTCGTTTTTTCCGGCATGGCGGAAAACGCGGGTCATGCGACGGACCTTGTGCTGACGGCTAAGCTGATCCAGCGAGGCAATGCCGGTGATGACTTCGCCAGTGGCGGCTTTCCTGAATGCATTACCTTCCAGTTGGGCTGCGAAAGCTTCGGTCACCTTAATGCGGATGACACCTTCTTTCGGCTTTGGAGGAGATTCTTGTTGGGCAAGCGCTTTGTGCTGGAAAAAAGTAAAAACGAGAATGGTGGCGAGGAACTGCGTCAACCACCGGAGGGATGGGGTCAAGGTTCTCATCTTGATGGGGTTTATTTCCTAGAAGCTGTAAAAAATCTGTGCCGTTTGAGCGCCTGCTCCAATGTGTTGACGCTCCACCTTGTGCATGAATTAATTCCCACATTGGGGTGTTCGAGAAAAATCTCACACAGATTAGGGACGAACAGATTTAAGATTTAAGATTCAAGATTCAAGATTTAAAATCGTGATCCGTCAGTCGTCAATCGTGAGTGGTGAGTGGTGAGTGGTGAGTTGAGGACACCGTGTCCAAGTTGCGTGGACCGGATCCGAGATGATGCGGGGAAAACTACCTGGTGCAGCCCTGAAGGGGCGACATATATCAGCCCAGGGTGTAGA